>JAOUPA010000072.1 GCA_029880105.1 Gammaproteobacteria bacterium | reverse complement strand
ACGTGTAGGTGATGCCTTGGTTATTGCAGAAGAGCAGGATCGACAGCAGAAAGATGTGCTGGCCAGTTTGAACAAAGGCATGCTGCGACGCATTAAGGGTAATTACCAGGCCAGTAATCAGATTTTTGAGGTGGCAAAAAAACAGATCGAAGAGCTCTACGGCATTAGCGTTTCTGAACAGGCTGGTGCGCTGGTGGTTAATGACGCAATGCGCAGTTATTCCGGTGATCGTTATGAGCAGGTGCTGCTGCACGCCTATATGGCAATGAACTATATCGAGATGGATGATCTTGATGCAGCGCGCGTAGAAATGTTACAGGCAGATGTGAAAATGCAGGAGTGGGGTGAACAGCCTGAAGAAGACCCATTTGTCCGTTATTTATCAGGTATGATTTACGAGGCGCTAGGCGAAAAAGATGAAGCGCTGATTGCCTATCGCCAGGCGAAAAAAGTCTATCAGTCAACTAAGGATAAGCAGAGTCTGGATATTCCCCTGGTGCTTAAAACCGATTTATTGCGGATGCTGGCTGAGCAGGGTCTGGATAATGAACTGCGGTTGCTGAAAAAGGAACTGGGTATCAAACAATATAAACCGGCAAAATCATCAAAAGACTATGGCGAGTTGATTGTTGTTTTGAGCAGTGGTTTGGCGTCTATAAGAAATGAAAAATCAATAATTGCTAACACAGGTGATGAAATTGTCGATACTGTCAGAATTTCTTTACCAGCATATGAAAAGGCGAGGCCCCGTAATTTATCTCGCCTGGTTTCTGGCGATAAAGTATCGGTAGACCTTGAGCTGGTTGAAGACGTTGATGCGCTGGCAAGAAATGCGCTTTCGAGTGATATGCCATTGATAACTGCACGAGCAATTGCGCGGGCTGTGGTCAAGCACAAAATGCAGGACAAAGTTAAGGAGAAGCGTGGTGAACTAATGGGCCTTCTTGCCACAGTAACAAATGTGGTCACCGAACGTGCTGATACCCGGAGCTGGACAACACTGCCACAAACGATACAGATGGCCAGGGTCAGGCTGCCCAAGGGCACAAACAAGATTAATATCGAAATTTACAATACAGTTGGGACATTGGTCGATACCACTAGTAGAGAAGTGGTTATCAAGCCAGGCCAGAAGACCTTTTTAACTGAACACTGGGTTGCGCCCAATATGTCTCTTAATGAGATGTCGAAGAAATAGGAGTAGTTGTGGATATGCATCTAAAAAAAATATCTTTATTGTCATTTCTGTTTTTATTCGGTTGCATGAAATCTGCATCGGTGGTCAGTGGGGGGCAGCCTGACTGGGTCAATGGTGAATCTGCAAAATACCCTAACTCTGCTTATGTGACAGCCAGTGGCTCTGCGTCAAATCCTGAACTGGCAAAAAATCGTGCACTTGCCAATTTGACGAAAGTTTTTGAGTTGAGGATTCGAGAGTCATCGACAACGCGTGAGGATATCCATGTTAAAAATCAGAATGGTGCTGAGTCACTGGATAAATCGCAGCGCCTTGTGCAGAAAGTAGATATTGAAACGGACAAAATCATTGATGGTGCACAGATCGTTGAGCAGTGGAGCTCACCAGATTTAACCTATTATGCCCTGGCAGTACTGGATCGTCGGCAGGCAGGCAATAATATCCGGGATGAAATATCAAAACTCGATAAACAGATTACTTTCGAGCTCGATAGTGTCAAGGCCAAGCCAGGTGCTTTACAGAAAGTTGCGACATATCAGCGTGTTCTGGCTACGCATGACCAGCGTGAGGCACTACAGAAAACGCTCAAGGTCATTGATCTGAGTGGTAAGGGTGCCGAGTCAACCTGGAATCGAGCTGACCTGCGTACCCAGCTGGAGGCGAGTCTCTCCGATCTTAAAATGAAACCTGAAGTGCTTCAGGATGCGACGGGCAAAGTTGATAAACTGCTCAAGGGTGCTATGGCAAAATCTGGTTTTCCCGAGTCTTCATCGCCTCTTGGCTATATTCTGGCTATTGGTCTTGAGCTTCAATCACCCACTGAAAATCAGGGATGGTACTGGATGCGCGGTAAATTAACCTTACGACTGATGTCCCCAGAGGGCAAAGTGCAGGGCAACAAAACCTGGCCATTAAAGGTTTCAGCTACCGATAGACAGCAATTGAACCAGCGCATGTTGGCCAAGGTCGAAGATTTACTGAATCAGGAGCTGAAAGCCACAATTATGGGTTTTTCAGCTGTTGAATAATCAGAAAACATCCACATTATATAAGTCGTGGCTGAGGCACTACAGTATTAGTGGTTCGTGATGTAAAATCAATTTTTACCACTGGTCAGCAAATGAGTAGCATTAATGAAGATAGTTTCTTACAAAAATTGCAACATGATCTACACTGTAATTGTGCACTGAGCGATAGTCATGAGTAATCAGAAAGACGGTTTTGATTTCGATTTTGACGATGGTTTAGCGGTCGAAGAGGATAGGCCAAAGCTCGAAGAGCCCAAGTTATATAAAGTTGTGTTGGTTAATGATGACTATACACCCATGGAATTTGTGGTTCAGATTCTATCCATGTTTTTTGGTATGGATTCTGACAGGGCGACGAGGGTTATGATGGCGGTACACACCAAAGGAAAGGGGGTTTGCGGTATATTTAGCTATGAAATAGCTGAGACCAAGGTTGATCAGGTAAATGAATTTTCAAGATTAAACCAGCATCCGCTGATGTGCACGATGGAAGAGGTCTAGAAATAAACCTTGAGCAGTAACTTTAAGGGATAAGGTTTGATTTTATTTGTACACTGAGTGATGAGGTAGCGTTATGTTGAGTAAGGAGCTTGAAGTATCATTGAATCAGGCGTTCAACGAAGCGCGTGATAAAAGACATGAATATATTACAGTAGAGCATCTACTGTTAGCGCTGCTGGATAATAGTAGTGCAAATTCTGTGCTGCAGGCCTGTGGTGCGGATCTTAATTTGCTGGCCAGTGAGCTGCGCGAATATCTCGATAAACATACCCCCGTTTTTGGCGATATTGTTGGCGGTGAAGTCCAGCCTACACTTGGTTTTCAACGTGTTCTGCAACGTGCGGTTTTTCACGTACAATCATCCGGTAAAAAAGAAGTGGTCGGCGCCAATGTGTTGGTAGCTATGTTCGGTGAACAGGAATCACAGGCTGTCTATTTGTTAAGTCAGCAAAATGTAACCCGCCTTGATATTGTTAATTATATCTCACATGGTATTACTAAAGTTTCAGATGATCTTGATGATCTCGATAGTCTTTCTCAGGAAGAGCCTAACGCCGATGGCGAAAATCAACCCCTGGAAAATTTCACGACCAATCTTAATCAACGGGCTATGCAGGGTCATATTGATCCACTAATTGGTCGCGAGGATGAAATTGAGCGAACCATTCAAACTTTGTGTCGTCGTAGAAAAAATAATCCCTTACTAGTAGGTGAGGCAGGTGTGGGCAAAACTGCATTGGCAGAAGGCCTCGCAAAAAGAATCGTTGATAAGGAAGTGCCAGAGGTATTAAACGATTGCACTATTTATTCGCTCGACCTGGGTGCACTGGTTGCGGGTACAAAATACCGTGGTGATTTTGAGAAGCGATTGAAAGCTGTTTTAAAACATTTGAAGCAGCGCGCAGGTTCTATTCTATTTATTGATGAAATTCATACCATTATTGGTGCTGGCTCTGCATCAGGTGGTGTTATGGATGCTTCAAATTTAATTAAGCCAGTACTGGCCTCGGGTGAATTGAAGTGCATCGGTTCTACTACTTATAGTGAGTTCCGCAGTATTTTCGAAAAAGATCATGCACTGGCTCGACGTTTTCAGAAAATTGATTTGCCCGAGCCCAGTGTCGAAGAGACCATCGAGATTCTCAAAGGCCTGAAGACGCGATTTGAGGAGCATCACGATGTGAAGTATAGCAATAATGCGATACGTGCTGCTGCTGAGTTATCTGAGCGCTATATTACCGATCGGTTTCTGCCAGATAAGGCCATTGATGTGATTGATGAAGCGGGTGCACATCGACAGCTACAGAGCAAATCAAGTAAGGCATCAATTAATGTTCATGATATTGAGAATATTGTTTCCAAGATTGCGCGTATTCCATCAAAGACAGTTTCAACCTCAGACACCGAAGTGCTCAAGAATATTGATCGTGACCTGAACCTGGTTGTGTTCGGTCAGAATGATGCGATTGAAACGCTGTCTACGGCAATTCGCATGTCACGCTCTGGCCTGGGTAATCCGGATAAACCAATAGGCTCGTTCCTGTTTACTGGACCTACCGGTGTTGGTAAAACCGAAGTCTGTAAGCAACTGGCTACCATCATGGGTGTTGAGCTGGTGCGCTTTGATATGTCTGAGTATATGGAGCGTCATACCGTTTCCAGGTTGATCGGCGCACCCCCTGGCTATGTTGGTTTTGATGATGGCGGTCTGCTTACCGAAGCCATCAAAAAACAGCCACACTCGGTTCTGTTGCTAGATGAGATTGAAAAGGCACATCCTGAAGTATTTAATATTCTGTTGCAGGTAATGGATCATGGCACGCTCACCGATAGCAACGGACGAAAGACCGATTTCAGAAACGTAATTCTAATTATGACATCCAATGCCGGCGCTCAAATGATGGACCGTCGCTCTATGGGCTTCATGGAGCAGAAGAATGAACTTGATGGCGCAGAAGAGCTGAAGAAAATATTTACACCTGAATTTAGAAATCGTCTCGATGCCATTGTGCAGTTTGGCGCACTTGATGCTGCGACCCTGTCTCATGTGGTAGACAAATTTCTTGTTGAACTTGAAACCCAACTGGATGCTAAAAAGGTATCTATCAATGTTGATGCAGCTGCAAGAAAATGGTTGTCTGATAAGGGCTATGATCCCAGGATGGGGGCAAGGCCAATGGCCAGGGTGATTCAGGATTACCTGAAAAAACCGTTGGCGAATGCCTTGCTGTTTGGTGAGTTGTCTCATGGTGGCAAGGTACTGGTTTCAGTCGTTGATGGGGAGTTGGATATCAAAACAGAGTCAGTATCACAGCCGAAAGCTGAAGAGGCATGATTTAACTCCGTAGCCAAGAGTGGTTGTTATTCATAGGATTTACAGGGAGGCAAACATATCATGTATAGATTTTTCCTATTTGGGCTCCTGTTGTTTACGTCTCCAGCAATAGCAGAAATCTTCAAGTGGGTTGATCAGAATGGTGTTGTGCATTATGGAGATAAGCCGACTTCCAATAGTGAGCAGATGGATGTGCAGGTCAAGGAATCATCGCCGGCACAGAGCAATGAATCCAGGGAGGAGCGACGTCAGCGTATAGCCGATGCCCTGGAAAGTGATCGCTTGGACAGGCAGAAGCAAAGAGATCAAGACAAAAGTGAAAGTGAAAGAAAAAATCGTGAATGTGTCTATGCCAAAGATCGATTAAAAAATTATAAAAGGGCAGGTCGATTGTATAAGTTGGATAAGGATGGAAATCGCGTGACATTACCGGATAAATCACGTGACAAGGCAATTGCAGATTTACAAAGGCAAATTAGTATAAAGTGTAAATAATCTCATCTAGTTACTCGAGTAAATAAAAAGCCTGTCATAAGACAGGCTTTTGTGTGTATTCAGTGTCGAGAAAAGACTACTTGGCGCGATAAACAATGCGGCCCTTTTCAAGATCATAAGGTGTCAGTTCGACGGTAACCTGGTCGCCAGTCATGATACGAATGTAGTGCTTGCGCATCTTTCCTGAAATATGCGCTGTAACCACATGACCGTTTTCCAGTTCAACTCGGAACATTGTGTTTGGAAGGGTTTCAACAACCGTGCCCTCCATTTGTATTGCATCTTCTTTTGCCATGTTTTACCGGTGATTTGTCTCAATGATTGTGCTAAAGCGTCGTAATTATCGTTAATTCTTGGCTTAACGCAAGCATTTTAGTGGATTTTGCACGATAAAGTTTTTCGATGATGACGATTATTGCAACTTATTCAGCGGCTTTTGCTGCTATTTTGGGCAACATGTAGACAGGGTCAATCAGGGTTTTGTTGGCAAAAACGGCAAAGTGAAGATGGGGGCCGGTGGCACGACCTGTTTGACCGACAGTGCCGATGAGTTGTCCCTGTTTGACGGTATCGCCGGGTTTGACATCGATACGATCCATGTGTGCATAGAGGCTGATGATGCCCTGACCATGGTTGATGTAGATCATGTTGCCACTGAAAA
This sequence comes from Gammaproteobacteria bacterium, assembly GCA_029880105.1. Lineage (GTDB taxonomy): Bacteria > Pseudomonadota > Gammaproteobacteria > SZUA-229 > SZUA-229 > LH-M37. The sequence continues at coordinate 3,391 of JAOUPA010000072.1, read as the reverse complement.
AGAAATCACCTGTATCAATGACGGTACCGTCGGCGGTGGCGATGACAGGGGTGCCTACTGCGGCGGCGATATCCAGCCCATTGTGGGGTTTGCGCTCCTGTCCATTAAAAAAGCGACGTAGACCGAATACGCTGCTAATTCGGCCCTCAGCTGGCCAGATGAAATCAACGTTGGGAATGGATTCTGTTCTGAGTGATTTTGCTTTTGCCTTCCTGATGCTCTCCTTGTTGATTCGCTTCATGTCTTCTCCGGTTGGATTTACCTTGCGTTTGTTTGTGATGGAGAGGTGCTGTTCTTCATATTTCTTGGCTTTGACGGTTACGCTAGTGTTGATGCCAGTGTGATGTTTGATGGAAAACTCATAATTACCCGGTTTGGCATCAAGTGGAATGCCTGCCATGGCAACCCAGATATTTTTGTGTGGGAAGATTGCGACAGCCTGGTTATCAAAGGTGACTTCGGTGCCATCCTGATAATCAGGTAGTGCTAGTAGTGCAATACCGCCCGGAACCAGTGCTGTTTCAGGGTATGCCTGTGTCAGCGTTGGCAGCATCAGGAGCAGAATTATCAACAAGCCAGGGTGTTTGGGGTTCATATTAGTGAATCATTTTTTAATAGTGAGTTCTTGTGTGACAAACTAGCAAAATCTACTCACAGGTCAAGTTTAATTTGTCATTGATAATTGTGATCTGATCAGACTGTATTTAAACTGGCAAGATATGTGTGCTTCTCAATCTTTCACAATTACGACCAGGCAGGACGGTGACGCATGAGCAGGGCCAGGGCAATTCCTCCTTTTCACGTCATGGATTTGTTGGCCAGGGCCAAACAGCTGGAGGCTGAGGGTCAGTCGGTACTGCATCTTGAAGTAGGTGAGCCAGATTTTGCGACTGCCAGGCCCATTATCGATGCGGGTATCCTGGCACTACGCCAGTTAAGAACGCATTACACTGCCGCTACTGGTTTGCCTGAATTACGGCAGGCGATAGCGGATTATTACCGGCGCCGCTTTGATATTAGTCTTGATCCGCGTCGCGTGGTGGTCACACCGGGTGCGTCCGGCGCATTACAGCTGGCCTTGTCAGTTTTGACTGAGGCGAGTGACAGTATTTTGCTGACCGACCCTGGCTACCCCTGTAACCGAAATATTGCAAAAGTGTTGGGTGTGAACAGTATTGATGTGCCGGTTACATCACAGTCGAATTATCAGTTTCATGCATCGCATATTTCAGAACACTGGCAGGGTAATACGCGTGCTGCAATGGTGGCAAGCCCATCAAATCCTACAGGAACAATTATTGAGAGATCAGTAATGAGTGATTTGTCGGCGGCGGTTCGCAGCAGGGGCGGATACCTGATTGTCGATGAAATTTATCAGGGGCTAGTTTACGATGTTGATGAATACACAGCGCTTGATTTGTCTGATGACATATTTGTGATCAACAGTTTTTCAAAATATTTCGGTATGACGGGATGGCGTATTGGCTGGATGGTGGTGCCGGAATCATTCGTCGATGATGTTGATCGAGTAGCACAAAATCTTTTTCTCGCACCTCCAACCGTTTCCCAGTATGCTGCACTGGTCGCGTTTGCACCAGAAACAGATGAAATACTGCAGCAGCGTGTTGTGATGTTTAAAGAGCGCCGTGATTATTTATTACCCGTACTGTCTGACTTGGGCTTTAAAGTGCCAGTAAAGCCACAAGGTGCTTTTTATATTTATGCAGATTGCAGCGATATCACCAGAGATTCATTTCAGTGGACCAGGGAGTTACTCGAGAAAGAAGGTGTGGCCGTGACGCCCGGTATCGATTTTGGTGAGTTTGAAGCAAATACGCATGTGCGTTTTGCTTATACACGTTCGGTAGATGAATTGCAGCGCGCGATGTGCAGAATAGGGCGATTTATAAAATAGGCATTATCAAGATATCAGGATGTTTGAGTGATAGGTAATATTAAAAAAATGAAAGCGGAGCTGGCCTCACCGGTCAACTACCATCTCCCCATTGGCGATGAACTGGTTTCCATGAATGCATTGATTGGCCAGAATATTCATTTGGCCTATAGCGGTGAAATCAATTGTATTGCCTGTGGTCGTGAAACAAAAAAAAGTTTTGGCCAGGGGTATTGTTATCCGTGTTTTAGAGACCTTGCTGAATGTGATATGTGCATCATGAAGCCCGAAACCTGCCATTACGCGGCTGGAACCTGCCGTCAGCCGCAATGGGGTGAGCAACACTGCATGCAGACACACTATGTCTATCTGGCTAATTCATCGGGCATAAAAGTAGGGATTACACGTGGCACACAAATTCCAACTCGTTGGATTGACCAGGGTGCAACACAGGCACTACCTGTTTTTAAAGTGGCAACACGCCTGCAATCTGGATTGCTGGAAGTTGAGCTAAAAAAACATGTATCTGATCGAACTGACTGGCGCAAGATGCTCAAGGGCAATTCAGACTCGATTGATTTGCCTGAAGTTAGAGACCGAATTGTTTCAGAGTCGGCAGCCAGAATTGAGGCGCTGGTGCAACAATTTGGTGAACAGGCCATTGAATTTCTGCCTGAGGCTGAACTGGTTGAGATTCACTATCCCGTGGATGATTACCCTGAGAAAGTTAAAGCGTTGAATTTTGATAAGCAGGAAAACATTGAAGGTGTTTTAAAAGGTATCAAGGGCCAATATTTAATATTAGATAGTGGCGTATTGAATATCCGTAAGTTTTCAGGCTATAAGATTTCCTTGTCCGTGGCATAATACGCGGCTAATTTACCCTTTTTGAACTATATTTCCACTCAGGTAAAACACTTAGGAGCCAGCCATTAGCTTAAGAGAAGACATACTCTGCGTTTTTGATCGTGATCCAGCGGCGCGTCATACCCTTGAGGTGCTGACGGCATATCCTGGTCTGCATGCCTTGATCATGCATCGGCTCAATCATCGCTTATGGAAATGGAAACTGAAATGGCTGGCGCGTTTTTTTGCGCATATTGCGCGCTGGTTAACGGGCATTGAAATCCATCCGGGCGCCACTATTGGACGTCGTTTTTTTATCGACCATGGAATGGGGGTAGTGATTGGTGAAACTGCTGAGATTGGTGATGACTGCACGCTCTATCATGGAGTGACTCTGGGTGGCACCAGCTGGAATAAAGGCAAGCGCCATCCTACCTTGATGAATAATGTGGTCGTTGGTGCTGGTGCCAAGGTACTGGGACCCATTACGATTAGTTCAGGTGCGCGCGTTGGTTCAAATGCGGTTATTACCCACGATGTACCGGAAAATGGTACGGTTGTCGGTGTGCCTGGCCGACTCGTGCGTCGTGAGCAGCATCATGATGCGGAAAGCCGGGAAAAACGTGAAGCCATTGCAGAAAAAATGGGATT
>JAOUPA010000262.1 GCA_029880105.1 Gammaproteobacteria bacterium | reverse complement strand
CGCCATGGCAACCGCAGTTGTATCAGAACCACCACGACCCAGTGTTGTAATACGACCTTTCTCATCTACACCCTGAAAACCTGCCACAACAATAATATGTCCACTATCAAGATCAGCCTGCATATCGCCACACTGAATATCCAGTATGCGCGCCTTACCATGCGCACTATCAGTCAGCATTTTGATTTGCGAACCGGTATAGGACCTGGCACTGGCACCTTTCTTGATTAGAGCCATGCTCAACAAGGCTATTGTCACCTGTTCACCCGTAGAAACCAGCACATCCATCTCGTGGGCCGGTGCCTGCGGATCAATTTCCTGCGCTAATGCAATCAACCGATTAGTCTCACCGCTCATCGCTGATACAACCACGACAACCTGGTTCCCTTTATCTCGGGTTGCGATAACACGATCAGCCACTGCCTCGATACGCTCTACCGAACCAACTGATGTACCACCATATTTTTGAACAATTAATCCCATAGAAAATTTAGACTCGAATTAGAAACAGGAACCTGAATGCTTAAACAAGCTGAAATCAGAACGGCGCGAATTATGCCATAAAACAGGAGCTTATGCGAGCTGTTGCTGTACCCAGCTGACTACAGAAGCGAGTGCTTTATCGAGGTTTTCCGGCTGATTCCCCCCTGCCTGGGCCATATCGGGACGTCCACCACCTTTACCACCTACCTGGCTGGCAACCATGTTGACCAGGTCACCGGCTTTAAGTTGTTTGGTCTGCGCTTTGGTGACTCCAGCCACCAGCCTGATTTTACCTTCATCTTCAGATGCCAGCACGATCGCCGCACTACCCAGCTTATTTTTTAGCTGATCCATGGTATCCATCATGGTCTTGTTATCTACACCGTCAAGTTTCAGGGCCAGTACTTTAATACCGGACACATCCACTGCATCTTCAGTTAAATCACGACCGGTTTGAGTAGCCAGTTTTGATTTCAACTGGGCAATTTCCTTATCCTGCAATTTAACTTTATCAATCAGCTGTTTTACTTTGCCGCCAATTTCATCACGACCGCCCTTCAACAAACTCACCAGGTGATTCAGTTGTTGCTCCTGTAGATCAGCATATTCGACTGCTGCCTCACCGGTAATTGCTTCAATGCGCCTGACACCGGCTGCCACACCACTTTCAGAAATGATTTTAAAATAACCAATATCACCGGAACGATTTACATGGGTACCACCACATAATTCGATGGAAAAATCTCCCATAGACACCACACGCACCACATCGCCATATTTTTCACCAAACAGAGCCATGGCACCTTTTTCTTTTGCCGCATCTATAGCCATTTCTTCAGACTGCGTCTCTAGATTATGCCGAATCTGCGCATTCACTTCGCGCTCAATTTGCTGTAACTGCTCGGATGTGACGGCCTCAAAATGAGAGAAGTCAAAGCGTAAGCGCTCGTTGTCTACCAGCGAGCCTTTCTGCTGTACATGATCACCCAGAACATTGCGCAGGGCGGCATGCATCAGGTGAGTAGCCGAATGATTACGAATAGTCGAATTACGACGATTCACATCAATGACCGCTTCCAGTTCATCACCAACTGCGATCTGACCTTCTGCCAGCTGGCCAATATGAATAAACGCCTGACCGGCTTTCTGAGTATCCATCACTTCAAAACGGCACTGCTCATTGTGAAGCATCCCGGTGTCACCCACCTGGCCACCGGACTCAGCATAGAAAGGGGTTTGCTCAAGAACAACAACCGCCTCATTGCCAGCCATTATAGAATCAACGAGCTGGCCATCACTATACAGTGACAATACCCGTGAGCGACCCTGTTCGTGTTCATAACCGGTGAAGGTAGTCACTGCATCAGTTGATATTGCTTCGTTATAATCAATATCAAACTGACTGGCAGCACGAGCTCGTTCTTTCTGTGCCTGCATTTCTTTTTCGAAACCATCATGGTCAATGGTCAGCCCCCGTTCCCGGGCAATGTCGGCTGTCAGGTCAACTGGAAAACCATAGGTGTCATACAGTTTGAACGCCATATCTCCGGGAATGTCTTTTCCGGACAAACTGGCGATGCCTTCTTCAAGAATTTTCATACCCTGATCCAGGGTTTCTGCGAAACGTTCTTCTTCCTGTTTCAGTACCCGCTCAACATTAGCCTGTGCAGTACTCAATTCGGGATAAGCTGATCCCATTTCATTGACTAATGGTTGTACCAGGTTATGGAAAAACAGGTCATTCTGCCCCAGCTTATGCCCATGACGCAGAGCACGTCGAATAATACGACGCAATACATAACCACGCCCTTCATTCGATGGAATCACGCCATCAACAATTAGAAAAGCACAGGAACGAATATGATCTGCAATGACTTTTAGAGAACTATTATCAAGATCATCTGTACCCGTAGCTTTTGCCGCTGCTTTTATCAAATTCTGGAACAGGTCAATATCATAATTACTGTGACCACCCTGGAGGATCGCAGCCAGTCGTTCCAGCCCCATGCCAGTA
>JAOUPA010000261.1 GCA_029880105.1 Gammaproteobacteria bacterium | reverse complement strand
CCACTCCTGCTACATTATTTTTTAGTTGCTGGTTCTCCTTATTCAGTTCTTCGGCAATGGCTTCGGCTTTGGCAAGGTCATCTTCCAGTTGTGTATTCTTCCTGGATATGGCCAGCGGGTTGGCCGCAGCAATTTCTAAATTATCCAGTGATTCACTCAATTTTGTTCGCTCGACCTGCAGGCTGTTTATTTCGCCTTTCAGGCGCTTGGCTTCTGTCCTTAATTCGTCAATGGTTTTTTTCAGGTCTTTATTTTCCTGTTTCGCCTTGTCGAGTTTTTCATTGGCCGTGACCAGGCGATCCCGGGCACTGGGGATGTCCATCACATTTTCAGTGGCTACCCAGCCTGTTGCGCCATCGGGCAGTTCTATCTCGACAAACTTGTCATCTTCTGAGCTACCCAGAACGGTAATTGCGGCACCACTCTTAAGAAACTTGATAATACGATGGCCGGTCGTTGCCCCTGAGCGCACGGCGATATTGAGCTCATCAGTAATGTAGGCGGTCTTCGCCTGGGCCGGTGCACTGACTGTTGCCAGCAGTACGATAAACGCGGACAACACGAAAGAATACAGGGGCTGGGGTTTTCTATTTAACATCTCATTTTTCCTGACAATAAACTAGCTGCACTTTTCAACGATTTAGCAGTGCCTATTATGACCAATTCACCGGGTTTCGTCACTTTTTAAAGCGCACATTGCCCTGCGCCATTCCCCGGGTTGGGTCACCATGATAGCCAATATTTTCTGATACTACATCCTGACATCGGTATTTTTATGTTCGTCGATAAATTTACCGCGTTCGTCCTTTTGTCCTTTACTTCTGCTCCCGGCGTCGATTCAATGCCGAATTTACGCCATTTGTCCTGGAGCTTTTTATGAATTTTGTAAAACTAATTACTGCTGTTACCCTTCTCGGTTTTTTAAGTGCCTGTGAGGTCAGTGGCCCAAGAATAAAATTACCGGATGTGGTGATAAAACCAGCAGGTGGTACTCATTGCCCACCCGGACAGGCCAAAAAAGGCAATTGTTAAATATACAAAGCCTCGATCATCGAGGCTTTTTTATTTGCGCCAGGCAGAAGTAGTCAGTAACCCTACAATGAGGGTCGGAACACTTCATCCTTGCTATCTTTAAGGCATTGGCGTAATAATTGACTTCTCGCTTAATCTTTATCCAGAAATTAATACAGGTTACTATCATGATCAATACGCTCAAAACCGGTTTCTTGCTATTACTCACTGTGCTTACACTGATCGCCTGCGCAGGCAGCCCATACGCTGATCCCGATGCACAGCGTAGTCGCTCAAAAGATGCGCAGGATGAAATGCGCAGGGATACCAGGTAATGTGAATTTATTTCTGTTCAATTTTTTACAGGCACAATTTTTTATGCCTCGTAATAATTAAAACAGATATCAAGTCTCTTCTGGCTTCATACCGCTGCCCAGCCAGCGCAATTCAAATAGCTCATCACGTCGATCCCTGGAATTGGTAACCGAGCCTTCATGTCTAAGCTGGTACAGCTTATCCAGGTCAAGGTCGGCGATCAGCGCCATTTCTGTATTAGGCGTGCTCTCGGCCATGATGGCATCATGTGGAAAGGCAAAATCTGAGGGTGAATAGACGGCTGACTGTGCATATTGAATATCAACATTTTCAACCTGCGGCAGGTTGCCGACACTGCCACCGATAGCGACATAACATTCGTTTTCGATGGCCCTTGCCTGAGCGCAGCGCTGCACACGCAGGAAGCCATTTTTTGTATCGGTCCAGAACGGTACGAACAGTATTTCCATTTCCTTTTTTGCCAGCAGGCGCGAAAGCTCGGGGAACTCGACGTCGTAACAGATGAGTATGCCGATGCGACCGGCGTCGGTATCAAACACCTGCAGGCTGTCGCCACCTTCGATGACCCAGTCCCTTCGTTCATGCGGGGTGATATGGATTTTTGGTTGCACGTCGACGGTGCCATCGCGTCGGCACAGATAGGCGTTGTTGTACAGGTTATCACCGGACATGGCTGGCATACTGCCGGCAATAATGTTGATGTTATAGGTAACGGCAAATTCTGATATCGATTCAACGATGCGATCTGCATAGGTGGCGAGGAAACGTATTGCTTCATACTGGTTGTGCTGATGGCCTATACCCATTAGCGGGACATTAAAAAACTCCGGGAACAGGACAAAGTCTGACTTATAGGCCGACATCGAATCGACAAAGTATTCCACCTGGTTTATCCACGTCTCATAAGAATCGGTCAGTCGCATCTGCCATTGCACAATGCCGACGCGTACTACTGTTTTACGCAGTGTATCTGCGGCACTGCTTTCCGGTTCATAGAGTATGTTGTTCCACTCAAGCAGTGTGGCATAGCCCAGGGACTTTTTGTCTTCGGGCATGTAGCCCTTCATCAAACGTTTTACCTCAAAGTCATTCGCCAACTGGAAACTAAGTATAGGGTCGTGAATTTCCCTGCGACGTACAGCTTCGATATA
>JAOUPA010000007.1 GCA_029880105.1 Gammaproteobacteria bacterium | reverse complement strand
GATCGGCTCGCACTATTAGCACATATAGAAACGCCAGCAACAAGCCAAAACAGATAAACACACCCACAATAATCTGATCCCGAGTGCGATGAATGCGAGCCACCAGATCAGTCACATCGGTATACAGCTCTGTCACTGCGACTACTTCATGTGTGCGTGTATCGTACAGTGGTAAATATGACGAAACCACATCACGCTTCATCGCAACTTTCTCAAAGGCGTGAAATTCATTACGCCAGGTCAGATTACTTACTACCCTACCCTGACTCGCTGACACAAAACCGGCATTATCTGATTTATCACCGCCAATCTGTGAATGCTCTGACGAATACACGGTGATGCCATCAAGATTATAAAGTTTGGCTTTAAGAACATTCGTACCGCGAAACAATCTCGCCACAATGGCATCGATTTCTGCCACCTCAGGCGCAGCACGCAGGGACGCTACCTCCTGATTTTTGCTCCAGCTAACGTAAGACTCAAATTGTGGCCACAGCAACTGCCCCATAAAACGGGTCTGTTGTTGATTGGCGTGTGATTCCTGTTCTACCAGAAGATTTTTGGCAAATTGTATATAACCGTAGGCACTTAACAGGGTAATAATGACTACTATCGGCAAACTGGTTAACAGAAAATAACGGCGCAGATTAAATTTCATTTATGCTTAATTTTTTAATGGGTTTATCCGGCTAAGGATAAAATAATTTCCTGATAAATACCCGGTCATTTGGCTCGATTTATCTACCTTTTGTCTGGCCCAATAAAACTAAAGTGGCCACACCCATAGCAGCATTGGCACACTCACAGCCACCACAATGACTTCAAGTAACAGACCCAGACGCCAGTAGTCGCCAAACCGGAAACCTCCCGGGCCAAGGATCAAGGTGTTATTCTGATGACCAATGGGTGTAAGAAAGGCACAGGAGGCGCCGACCGCGATGGCCATCAAAAATGCATCTGCACTGACACCAAGCTGGCTAGCAGTACTAATACCAACAGGACACATTACTGCTGCTGTCGCTGCGTTGTTCATCATATCCGAGAGAAACATAGTCACCACCAGCACCAGTACCAGCCCAGCAATGGCATGACCTTGCGCTACGTGATCCAGCAAAAAACGGGCAATCATGTCGGCGGCACCGGTTGTAGCCATAGCATCGGCCACAGGCAACATAGCAGCGAGCAGCACGACTACCGGCCAGTCAATCGAGGTATAAACAGAACGCACAGGCACAATACCCAACGCCGCAAAAATTAGTGCACCAGCTGCGAACGCAACGGCAGCGGACAGCAGCCCAGAGACCACGGCTACAATGGCAATAATCATCACCAGTGTCGCAGTCAGGGCATGGCCTTTTACAGGAACACGAATATCGCGCTCGGCCAATGGCAGGCAACCAAACTGTGCAGCAAAGCCTGAAAGGGATTCGGGCATACCCTGCATCAACAGCACATCACCGGCCTTGATGTGTGTCGAGCGCAGGCGCTTGATCGAGCTACGCCCCTGACGTGAAATAGCCAGCAGATTAATACCATAACGGGTACGCAGTTCAGTATCAGTCGCTGAACGATTAACCAGTGCTGCACCTGGCATCACTACCAGCTCCTGTACCACAACTTCATCTATGCGTGCAGTTTCTGTAGCTAATTCTTTATCAGTATCAACCTCTTCTTCCGATTCAGAAACAGCTGGCGTTGCTTCAACCTGATCTTCCGCTGAATCTTCATCCGGGTTGGCAGGTAATTCTTCTTCCAGTTTGAGACCAAGGCTTAGTAACGCTGATGGCAAGGATTCAGGATCGACTTCAATCACCAGAATATCGCCATCGCGTAATATCCTGCGTGGGTTTGGTGCCGAAATGCGGACGTCGCGACGCACCATACCAATAATCTGTGCATCAACTTCATCGAGCAATTGATCCACTTCGTACAGGCTTTTGTTCACGGCTTTACTGCCTTCAACGATACGAACCTCGCTGATATAGGCACCGGAATCAAAACCTCCAGACACCGCCTGCTTACGTACGGGGACAATACGCCAGCCAATCAGTCCGATGAAAAGAATACCTGTAAGCGCAACCGTGGCACCCACAGGTGTAAAATCAAACATGGAAAAGGCCTCTGTGTCGGCGGTATGCCGGAAGCCCGCGACTATCAGATTAGGCGGTGTTCCAATCAACGTGGTCATGCCACCCAGTATTGAGCCAAAGGCCAGAGGCATTAAGATTCTTCCCGCCGGTAGTTCATACCTGGTGGCCATTTGAATGGCAACCGGCATCAGCAAGGCCAACGCACCGACATTGTTTAGAAAACCTGACAATAAAGCCGCGAGACTAATCAGCGCCAAAATACTGACTGTTGGCCCGGCAGAGGCTGGCAGGAAATACTTCGCCAGCACATCGACTGCACCAGAAATCTGTAGACCATAACCCAGCACCAGTACACAGGCGACGGTTATCACCGCTGGATGGCCAAAGCCAGCAAAGGCCTGGCCACTCGGCACAAGACCGACGAAGACACAGGCAAGCAACGCACCCATGGCAACCATATCATGGCGCCAGCGCCCCCAGAGGAACATGACCATGGTTGCCACTAGTACCATAACAATTGCAATTTGATCTGATGACATAGTGATATGCCTGAATGTAGTTAACTACTCATTTAATTTTTTGTATCGCCATTCTCGAATATTCGCTGATCAATAATGATGATCATAGGCTATTTGTCGCAATAAAACTTCTTGCTCTTATTTCATGCATACTCAGTCGACAATATTAAAATCATCAACAAAAAATTGCCTGTCTGTAAAAACTGAAAAAGCCGGATGATGCCCGGCTTATTCGATACAACAAAAAAATCAACAATTAACTTTTCTTCTGCGCCTCTGCCTGTTGTCTCTCGATATCCGCCCTGACCATATCCATATCCAGTTCCTTGGCCTTACCCAGGATTTCTTCCAGTGCATTTTCTGGCAACATGCCAGCCTGTGAGAAAATAACAATCTGCTCACGGAATAACATTAATGTAGGAATCGAACGAATCTGGAAACTGGCAGCCAGTTCCTGCTGATCTTCCGTATTGATTTTCGCGAATACCACATCATCGTGATTCTCTGACACTTTTTCATAAATCGGTGCAAACGATTTACAGGGACCACACCAGGGTGCCCAGAAATCAACGATAACGATATCGTTACCCGTAATCGTTGCTTCAAAATTATCTTTGTCTAGTTCAACAGTGGCCACATCTCTCTCCCGGTAAAATTAAAAGGCCTGGCCACAGCAAGCTGTGGCCAGGCCGGAATGGATTTATTATACCGAATTTAGTCGATAAATTTACTCAGCAATTACAGTGGAACCTGTAGACGCTGGCAGCCTTGGCATCGTGATCTCTGGATATTCACCCGTTAAAGCACCAAGGAATGCAACGATGTCGCTGACATCCTGCTTGCTCAGGTCTTTATTCAGCTGGGTTTTTGCCATCACACGAACGGCATCATCCAGCGTCTTTACCGAACCGTTGTGGAAGTAAGGTGCTGTATCAGTGATATTGCGCAGTGTAGGCACACGGAACATATTATTATCTGCCGCATTACCAGTGACTTCTCCACGACCTTTGTCATCCATCAATTTGTATTTACCAACATAGGCGTTATCCGCGAAGGTTGGGAATTTCTGGAAGAAACCCGTGCCGATTTCCATTTTTGGACCATTGAAGGCCGCACCCGAGTGACAGCCATTACAGCCCAGTTCGGCAAATTTGTTCATACCCTTCTGCTGCTGCTCGGTCATTGCCTTCTTATCACCCTTAACGAAGCGGTCATAAGCACTGTTAGGTGTAATCAGGGTACGCTCGAAAGCGGCAATTGCCTTGGCGGCATTGACAATATTCATTGAATTCTTGCCAAAGGCTTTTTCAAAGTACGCCTCGTAACCGGGAATGGTTTTAACGACGTGCATAGCCTGGTCGTGATCTTTCATCCCCATCTCGATAGGATTGGTAATCGGGCCCTTGGCCTGGTCTTCAAGCAGGTTGGCTCGACCATCCCAGAACTGCACGGAATAAAAAGCTGCATTCCAGACGGTTGGTGCACTACGACCACCAGTCTGGCCATTCACACCCATAGAATTTGGACGACTATCGTCACCACCTTCCATTACGTTGTGACAGGAATTACAGGAAACCGTGCCCGTCGAAGACAGGCGTGGATCCATGTATAGCATTTTGCCCAGTTCAACCTTGGCAGCAGTAGTAGGGTTATCTGCTGGCGCAGGCGCAGTTGACGGCAGCGCTTCCCAGTTAGCAGCACCAGCTTGGGTCGAAATAAAACCACTCAATACAGTGGCAATGATCACTTTGTTCATAATTCCCTCGTAAAAATATTGTTAATTTTAGAATGAATCTAATTTTATAGTATTAATATTATGCTTTCAACTATATACGAAAGGCCAGTGTAATTTCCGGATAACTATCCGAGCAGGAAATATAAATCGCCTCGTCACAGCTGAGGTATTTTTCATAGACGACACCAACGCTCAGATAATAGCCTGCCTGCTTTGACAAATAGACACCAGCGCGACCACCCGTAGAATCCAGGTCGTTCTGGCCTTCAACATTGGTTTTTCTGTAATAGGCCCCAATATAGGGCTTAATACCGCTATCCTGAATAAATACATATTCCACATCTGGTGTTACCTTGGTGATAGAGATATCACCCCCAGTCCAGACCTGTGCATCAATACCCAGTTTAAGACCATCAACGACGTAATAACCAATGCCCGCACCGAAGATCGTGTAGTTCTGATTAAATGCCTGACCAGAACCGAGCACAATCGACAAAGTCTTATCACCCTGCTCGAATACGGCCTGAGAGGAGGTAGCTACAAAAATCACCGGCAACGCCAGCAGACCACGATATAAAATTTTAAATATCTTTTTCACTACGCCCTCCCTCTCTAATGACTGGCATAAAGGTCACGATACAGGCCATCACGACCTATTAGTTCTTCGTGGTTACCTTCATCGATAATTTTACCCGCATCGAATACCAGTACACGATCAGCCTGCCTGACCGCACTCAGACGATGCGCAATAATTAAGGTTGTACGATTCTGTAGAAATTCATGCATAGCTTCATGTAAATGCGCTTCGGTTTCAGTGTCCAACGAAGATGTCGCCTCGTCGAGTATCACCACTTTAGGGTTAGCCAGTATCATACGCGCAATCGCCAGTCGTTGGCGCTGTCCGCCCGAGAGTCGAATACCGGTACGACCAATCACTGTCTCCAGGCCCTGTGGCATTTTTTCTACGACATCACTTAACTGCGCAATTGCCAGTGCCCGCCAGATATCTGCATCACTATGTTCCCGCCCCAGACACAGGTTTTCGCGAACGCTGTCGTTAAACATGGCGGGGCTCTGCAACACTGTAGCAACATTTTCACGCACAACATCGAGACCAATATCACGCACATTCACACCATCAAAATAAATCTCTCCAGAGTTGGCCTGATAGAGCCCGAGAATAATCTGCACCAGTGTTGATTTTCCACCGCCACTGGCTCCGACCAGCGCAACTTTTTCGCCAGCGGCAATTTCAAGACTGACGTGATCGAGCACATCCAGATCCTCGCCGTAGGAAAAACAGACACCTTCAACACGCAGACCAACAGTATGCTCACCTGTAAACGGGTTAGCCCTATGCTCATAGACAGTCTCGCTCTGCATCCGCATCAGGCGATTAATTCTATCCAGTGCTGCATTGGCACTATAAAAGCTATACTGCATACCAAGAATTTCCTGAACTGGTGTCATCATAAACCAGAGATAGGCATAAACTGCGAACATTTCACCAATACTCAAATTGGTGAACAGCACCATCACCATGCTAAGTGCACGAAAAACCTCGAAACCCATCAAAAAAATAAAAAACGAAAAACGGCTGGCGGCATCGCTTTTCCAGCCAAAAGCTATCATATGTTTTTTTAACTGCTCGGCACCTGCTGTCACGCGTTGCAAATAATGCTGCTCACGATTGCTGGCACGTATTTGCTGAATCGCATCCAGCGTTTCACCGAGCGATTGCTGGAAAATTTCAAAAGCACTATTTTCACGAGCCTTCAGTTTTTTGACTTTCTTACCCATCACCATAGTGAAATAAATGACTACTGGATTCATAAAAATAATAAAAAGCGCCAACTGCCAATGCATCCACAGCAGCACGATAGAGACACCAACAACTGTAAGCATCGCCACCAGAAATTTACTCAGGGTCGTACCGACAAATTCATCAATGGCATTCACATCGGTAACAAAGTGTGAGGTTACTGCGCCCGTACCCATGGTTTCATATTCCGACATGGAAATTTTTTGCAGACGATTGAGTAAGCCTACCCGGATACGATAGCTTATGTCTTTGGCAATAATTGTGAACTTTCGTGTTTGCCAGACGACAAGCAGCAGTGAGAAAAGACGAAGCAGAATTGAAGCCAGCATCGCGGCAATAATAAATAACACCGGCCCATGCCATGACTCCGGAAAAATACGCGACATAAAACCCACCATGGTCGCAGGCCGATCCAGCAACACCTCATCCACCAGCAACGGTATCAGCAAGGGCACTGGGACGCTCAGCAGTGCCGACAACAGCGCAATCAGGTTGGCCATCACCAGCTCGCGTTTGTGCTCCTTCGCCACCGAGCGTATATACGACCAGGAATACAGGCCACCAGCCTGTGGTTCGGTACTGCTCTGAAATTGTTCTATCATAAAGGCCATTCTAATTGAGAGTGTTGCATAATGTGGATTTTCAGGACTGAACTTTCTGCCGCCATCTGTATCCATACATAACCATGTTAATTTTAATGTTTGCAGCTTATTAAATCTTGTACAATTCCGCCCCATGAAAAATACAACACTAAAAGCACTGATATTTGATGTCGATGGTACCCTCGCCGATACCGAGCGTGACGGCCATCGTGTCGCCTTTAATGCTGCCTTCAGGGAATACGGCATCGACTGGGACTGGGACGTTGAACTGTATGGCAAGTTACTTGCCGTCACCGGTGGCAAGGAACGTATGCGGTTCTGCGTCTCCAATTTTCTCGGCAACGACAATTTGCCCGACAATTTTGACGATCTTATTCCCGAATTACATGCTGCCAAAACACGCCACTACACCGAGCTGCTGGCAACCGGTGCGATTCCACTTCGCCCCGGTGTCGAGAGACTACTGCACGAAGCGCGTGAAAATGGCCTACGACTGGCCGTAGCAACAACAACCACACCCGAAAATGTCACCGCACTGTTCAGTCACACCCTGGGTGAAGAATCGCTGGGCTGGTTCGATATAATCGCCGCCGGCGATGTTGTTCCTGCAAAAAAACCTGCCGGCGATATCTACAACTACGCACTTGAAGCCATGGGCTTAAGACCCGAGGAGTGCCTGGCTTTTGAAGATTCGCGTAACGGCATTCTTTCGTCGCAAGATGCCGGCCTGACTACGCTGATTACCGTCAATGGCTATACCCAGGACGATGACTTCAGTGGTGCCGCTGTTGTGCTCGATCACCTGGGTGAACCTGCTCAGCCATTCAATGTACTGGCTGGAGACGCTCATGGTCATAGCATGGTCAATTGCGAGCTGTTAGAAAAAATTCACGCTAAAAATAACGCGTAGGCACAATGATCGAAATTTTGCTCTATCTGGCTACCGGCATATTCGCTGGTCTGGCCAGTGGGCTATTAGGCGTTGGCGGCGGGCTAATTATAGTGCCCGTACTCTTCTTTATTTTCAGCGCACAAAACCTGCCAGCTGAACATATCATGCACATGGCGCTGGCAACCTCGCTGGCTACTATTATTGTTACCTCGATTTCATCCACACGTGCACACCATAAAAAACATGCCGTGCTCTGGCCAGTATTTTTATTACTGGCACCGGGCATATGCCTGGGCGCCTGGCTGGGTGGTATCGCGGCCAGTGCAATGCCCACTAACCTGTTGAAGCCCGCCTTCGGTATTTTTGAGTTATTTGTTGCCATACACATGCTATGGAACAGGCAGAGCCGGCAACACAACACCAGCATCAACAAAATCAAATCTGCTGCTGGTGGTTTTGTCATTGGCGCTATCTCTGCACTTGTCGGTATCGGTGGTGGCACTCTGACCGTGCCTTTTTTACACTGGCACAGTATTGCGATACGCAACGCGATTGCTACTTCTGCCGCCTGCGGTTTACCAATAGCAATATTCGGTACAGCTTCATATATCTATACCGGCTGGTCAATTGATGATTTACCGCAGCAGACACTGGGTTATGTACACCTGCAAGCCTTTGCACTGATTATCGCCACCAGCTTTATCTTTGCCCCTGTCGGCGCCAGGCTGGCGCATCAACTGCCCGAGGCTGCCCTCAAAAAAGGCTTTGCCCTGTTTTTAATACTGATAGGTTTGAAATTGACTGTGCTATAAAGGAATGCCTATGGCCAATCTACCGGAAATTCAGCTGACCGTTTTCAGCGACTACATTTGTCCCTTTTGCTATGTTGGGCACCACCGCCTGATGCGCCTCAGGGATAGCTACGACCTGAAAATAAACTGGTGCTTTCTGGAAATCCACCCAGAAAATTCGGCCACAGGTGAACCAGTCACCGATCTCGATTATTCCTCTGAGTTCTGGGATCAGCTAATGAAAAACCTGAAACGCGTCGCAACCGAAGAAAATATCCCACTCGCTGAGCACACCTTCACCACCAATTCAAAAGATGCGCTGCTACTCGCTGAAACCTGCAAACAACTGGGGCGTGATGTTTTTTATGATCTGCACGAAAAATTATTCTCGGCCTTTTTTGTTGATAAGAAAAATATTGGTGATAGGGAGGTATTACGTGAAATCGCACAGGGATGCGGCATCGATAATGCTTTTATCGACAACGCATGGAGCGATATACGCCCCCAGCAACGCCTGCTGGAAAACTTCAATCAGGCAAGGCAGTTTCATATTAATAGCGTACCCAGTTTTGTCTTTGGTAAACGGGTACTCACTGGTGTTGTCGAAGAATCCGTTATGCGTGACGCTGCAGCTGACTTAATTAAACAAGATAATGATTAATTATCCGCATTCAGCATCGCTTCCTTTAGGGCTTCATCGGCAGGTTCGTCACCTAACCAGATACGCAGCAATGCATCATTAAAATCTTTACCTGCTATCACACCTTTAACTTCGCCCTTGATACTGACGCGAGTACCCTGATCAGGCAGATAGTCCAGTAGAATCTCATCACCCGCATGCACACTTACAAACATCTGGTTAAATGTCCTGATGCGATCTGCCAGTGCTACCAGTTGTTCATCATTCTGGTTTTCTTCAAAACCTTCGTTCCAGCCAGCAACCAGCTTTTCCACAGGTACTTCATCGTAGACAAAATGCATCAACACACGTTTTGGTGACTCCTGGGACAGTACGTCTGCTATTGTTGCCGCTGGTGTTTTCAAATACAGAGCACCAACATAGATATCAAAGAAAAACTTGGTACGCATACCAACGCCATTGAGCTTGACTGGCTGAGCGCTTCCTTCCAGCACTACCTCGTCAGGTACGACAGTCCCCTTGAATTCCAGTGCCTGTACAGATCCTGTCAGGCATAAAATAAAGCATATGATTGATATATATAATTTTTTATCCATTTTTCCCTCCTGGTAGACATATTTAAAGTATTATTGGCATAACTTAATAACCAGTAATGTACAGTCTGTCATAGTTGCGCCGATGATAAAAACGCTTAAATACAAAAAACTCGCCGAATTTGCTGACAATAAAGCCTTTATATACACCGCTTATATAACTTTAGCCTGTGTATTTACCAGTGAACTCAATATCATTCACACGCGCTTCCTGCTCGGCGCTGAACTCAATGCTGTTTCATTCATAACACCGGCCTTAGCCGGAGTAATGTTTGGTTACCTGCTAGCACGTATCAAACTCATGGGAGACCAGCTCAAAGAGCAGGCTTTCACCGATGCCCTCACGGGTATATATAATCGACTTCACTTCAATCGACTGCTGGAATCTGAGATTGAACGAATCAAACGTTACGGTGGGCAACTTTCGATTATTTTTTTCGATATCGACCACTTCAAACAGGTCAACGATACCCACGGCCATCCAACGGGTGATCTCACTCTACAGGAACTGGCCATGGTTGTTTCCAGCGCCAATCGTAGCTCGGATATTTTTGCCCGTTACGGTGGAGAAGAATTCATTATCATGGCCTCATCAACCAGAATCGATGGTGCTATGGAACACGCACAGCGGCTAAAACAGGATATCGAACAGCACCGTTTTACTATTGGTCGTGTTACCGCCAGCTTTGGTGTCACCGAATTCATTTCAACCTCGGATGACATGAATACCCTTCTGGAGCGAACAGACAAGGCCCTGTATCAGGCCAAGTCAGATGGCCGCAACTGCGTGCGGCAGCTCTGAAGCCAACCGATTTTATTCAGCTGGACTGGCCTTCCAGGCAAGATCAAGCTGACGTGCAGCCCTGACATCATCCAGGCGTTTTACCGGCAAGGTATAAGGTGCGCCTTTGACCAGGTCAGCATTGATTTTGGCTTCTTCACGAATCTGCTCCAGCGCCGCCATAAAACCATCCAGTGCCTCCTTGGCTTCAGTCTCGGTAGGTTCAATTAACAGGCACTCAGGCACCAGCAAGGGGAAATAGGTTGTCGGTGCATGGTAACCCAGATCCAGCAGGCGCTTGGCAAAATCCATGGCACTGACGTGCAAATCGCGCGCTTCATTTTTCAGGGTGATGATAAATTCATGGCTAGCGCGGCGATCTGGAATAGCCAGTTCAAAACCACGGCGCTTTGCCTCGGCCATCATATAATTGGCATTCAGCGTCGCAAACTCTGCGACACGTACCATACCCTCACGACCCAGCATGCGCATATAGACATAGGCACGCAACAGAACCCCGGCATTACCCATAAAGGCGGAAAGTGAACCGATAGTATCGGGCAGATCTTTTTCCGTCATCCAGCGATAGTTTTCACCTTCTTTGGTCACAACGGGTAAAGGCAGGAAAGGTTTTAATCGCTCAGCGACACCAACGGCACCTGCACCCGGGCCACCGCCACCGTGTGGTGTTGAAAAGGTCTTGTGCAGATTGCTGTGGATCACGTCAAAACCCATATCACCAGGCCTGATTTTTCCAAGAATCGCATTCAAATTAGCGCCATCGTAATACAGCAGGCCACCAGCACCGTGCACGATTTTAGCGATAGTCTCAATCTGGCGCTCGAACACACCCAGTGTTGAAGGATTGGTCAGCATAAAGCCCGCTGTTTGTGGGCCTACTGCTTTTTTCAGCGCCTCAATATCTACGTCGCCATTTTCCAGCGATGGAATTTCGCGCACACTAAATCCGCACATCGTTGCCGTTGCCGGGTTGGTTCCGTGCGCCGAATTCGGCAGCAGGATTTCCTTACGCGCATCATCGCCACGTGAACGATGATAGGCCTCGATCATGGCGACACCAGCAAACTCACCCTGGGCACCGGCCATCGGTGCCAGCGAGAAGGCCGCCATTCCAGTCACATTAGATAACATCGATTGCAGTTCATACATGCAGGCAAGAAAGCCCTGCGACTGCGCCTCCGGTGCCATCGGATGACGTGACAGAAAACCCGGCAACATTGCCAGCTTGTTGCAGGCACGCGGGTTGTACTTCATCGTGCACGAACCCAACGGATAGAAATGGGTGTCGATAGAGAAATTCTTTTGAGACAGGCGTGTGAAGTGGCGTACCGCCTGCATCTCTGAGACCTCGGGTAACGCCGCCCTTTCCTTTCTCAGAAAAGAAGCCGGAATATCAGCCACACTAGCCTTCTGTTTAGGTGACTGCGGCGCACCTTTTCGTCCCGTTCTTGAGTGTTCAAAAATTAACATCAGGCAATCACCTCGGCTAATGCTTTTGCATAAGCACCAATTTCTTCTTCAGTCCGCATTTCGGTAGCACAGACCAATATCGCAGAACCCAGTTCGGGGTAGGACATAGACAGGTCATAGCCACCGAGAATATTTCTATCTGCCAGCGCAGCCAATACCTCGCTCGCTGGCTTGCTTAATTTCAGCACCGCCTCATGGAAGTACGGGCTATTGAAGGCACAATCGACACCTTTAACTGCAGACAGCTGAGCCACCAGAGAAACGGTATTGGCATGACAGGCTGAAGCCGCATTCTCAAGGCCGCGAGCACCCAGAATCGACATGTGAATAGTCGAGGCCGTGACCACCAGACCCTGATTGGTACAGATATTGGAGGTCGCCTTGGAGCGACGAATGTGCTGCTCACGCGCCTGCAGGGTCAGTACAAAACCGGTTTTGCCATCCAGGTCGACGGTACGGCCAACAATACGCCCCGGCATCTGCCTGACCAGTTCCTGTTTACAACAGATAAATCCATAATAAGGACCGCCAGCAGATAGCGGTGCACCCAGTGGTTGCCCATCACCACAGGCGATATCGGCACCAGTTGCACCCCATTCACCCGGTGACTGTAAAATTGCCAGCGTCAGCGGATTGACTACCGCAATCACCAGGATATCGTGTTCATGCGCCCAGTCAGTGATCTCATCCACCGACTCCAGATTACCGAAGAAATTCGGCTGCTGGATTACTACCGCAGTGACGTCACCACCCTCCGCTTCTGCCCGTTGTTTGATGGCATCCAGACTAACCACACCACTTGTCGCATCATAGGCCACTTCACACAGTTCAATATGCTGTCCACGAACGATGGTGTGTGTGGTTTTTCTATAGGCCGGGTGCACCGTGGTCGGTACCAGGATCTTGCGTGACTTGGATTTGCGGTTACCACGCACTGCCATCAACACCGCTTCGGCAAGTGCAGACGCACCGTCGTACAGGGATGCATTCGACACATCCATGCCGGTCATTGCCGTCATCATGCTCTGGTATTCATAAGTCAGTTGCAGTGTGCCCTGCGATGCCTCCGCCTGGTACGGTGTGTAGGCACTGTAGTATTCGCCGCGTGTAGTAATTTCCCACACCGCCGAGGGAATGTGATGTTCGTAGGCACCGGCCCCCAGAAAACAGATCGACTGCGGGTGCTGCGAGGCACGCGCGTGCATCAGACGTGAAATTTCCATTTCAGTCATGCCTTCAGGTATACCGGCCAGTTCACCGGCCAGCAAATGTGAGGGTATTTCTTCAAACAGGGCATTGATATTATCAACACCTATCGCCTGCAACATTTCAGCGATTTCCTGTTCGGTATGGGGAATAAAGGGCATTGGCTCGAACTACTTTTAGTAAAAATTAAAAACACCCCTGCTGCAACCGGGCGGTGTCAGCAGAAGCGCACATAAAAAATTACAGATGCCTAATCAGCAATCTCTGCTTCGTAGGTATCCGCGTCTAACAGATCATCAAATTCAACTTCAGATGAAGGCTGAACCCTGAACAACCAGCCATCGTCAAATGCAGAATCATTGATCGTCTCTGGCTCATCGACCAGCATATCGTTGACTTCAATAATTTCACCGGTAATCGGCATATAAACATCTGAGGCCGCCTTCACTGATTCAACCACACAGCAGGCGTCACCCGCTGCCAGATCAGAGCCTACTTCCGGCAACTCAACAAAAACCAGGTCACCTAACAGCTCCTGCGCATGATCGGTTATACCGATAGTGGCAGTGCCATCACTTTCCAGACGCACCCACTCGTGCGATTTGGTATACATCAATTCTGAGGGTATTTCGCTCATAGCAAATCCATCCTGTTTCTTTTATATGTTTGTTCTTTAGACAGCCTGACCATCCCGTACAAAAACGGGTTTGACCACTCTCGCATTCAATAGCTTTCCACGAATATCGACCTGACAGGTATCCCCTGTCTCAGCCGGTACACGCGCCAAGGCTATCGATTGTTTCAAAGTTGGAGAAAAAGTGCCACTAGTAATCTCACCTTCACCAATATTTTCTACGACTACTTTCTGATGGCCACGCAAGACACCTCGCTCCTCCAGAATCAGGCCAACAATTTTCTGCTTAACGCCCTGTTCGCGTTCCTGCTCAATGGCGGCGCGGCCGATAAAGTCACGGTCCTGCGGCTCCCAGGCAATGGTCCAGCCCAGGCCAGAAACCAGCGGTGATGTCTCTTCGGTCATATCTGAACCGTAAAGATTCATACCTGCCTCCAGGCGCAGGGTATCGCGTGCACCCAGACCACAGGGTTTAACACCCGCGTGCGCCAGCTTATCCCAGAGCGCAGGCGCTTCAGATTCGGGCAGCATAATTTCAAAACCATCTTCACCGGTATATCCGGTGCGACCGACAAACCATTCACCGCAGTCCACACCAAAGAAACGGCGCATATCGGTTACAGCTTCAACCACATCCAGTGGCAATACCTGAATTGCTTTCTCTATGGCCTTCGGGCCCTGCACAGCTATCATCGCAACACTGGCCCGCTCATCTACCTCAACACCAAATGCAGGTGCCTGCTTATTGATCCAGGCCATATCCTTGTCATGCGTGCCCGCATTTACCACCATGCGGTACCAGCCATCGTTCATGTAATACACGATCAGGTCATCAATGACACCGCCATCTTCCCTGAGCATGCAGCTATACAGGGCCTTGCCAGGCTCTTTCAGCTTGTTAACATCATTGGCCAGCAGGTAGCGCAGAAACTCACGAACACGTTCACCTTTCAGATCGACAATGGTCATGTGAGAGACATCAAACATACCCGCGTCCTGGCGAACCTGGTGGTGCTCTTCCATCTGCGAGCCATAATTCACCGGCATCTGCCAACCGGCAAAGTCCACCATTTTGCCACCGTACTCAACGTGCTTGTCGTATAAAACCGTCTTCTGACTCATTGCTAAAAACTCATTACCCACTCAAAAATTGAACGCATATGCTACTACGTCTGTATAAAAAATTCCCCGAAAATGTCTACGCCTATTGTAAAAACGGACAGCTAGCCGCCCATCGCATGGCGTATAAACTGCTGTTTGATCAGCGGCACCTGATCGACCATGACCAGCCCGGTATTACGTACCGTTGATAACAGCGGGTTGTTGTTACTGAATAACAATTTGAACCCGGTCATCGCCGATTCCATCAGACGGTTTTCACCCTTGCGCGCGCGCTCATACTTTCTCAGCGTGTGCAGCGCATACCACTGTCGTTTTGCGATCAGTGCCTGTGTAATCACCTCGGCCAGGGCAGCGGCATCGAGAAAGCCCAGGTTCGCACCCTGGCCTGCCAGCGGGTGAATATTGTGTGCAGCATCACCGACCAGTGCCAGGCCATTTTGCACATACTGCCCGACGTGACCATGTCCCAACGGAAAGGCGGCTCGCTCACTAACCAACTCGACCGAACCCAGTTGATACTCGAAGGCCTGTTCCAGTTCACAGCAGAATGCCGCCTCATCCAGCGCCAGCATAGCCGCTACCTTGCTCTCCTCCAATGACCAGACAATCGAACTCTGGCCATTTATCAGCGGCAGAAAGGCCAGCGGCCCATCCGGGGTAAAACACTGCCAGGCGGTCTCGGCATGCGGCAACTCGGTCTCAACGGTGCAGACGATGGCGTGCTGTTGATAAGGAATACGCTCGAATTCGATATTGGCCGCCGCCCTGACCTGCGAGCGTGCACCATCAGCACCGACAATCAGGCGCGCCTCTAAAATTCGACCATCTTCTAGCCGTAGCGATGGCCAGTCGGCATCGAGCGTTATCGTGCTGATCGATGCGGGACACAACCAGTCAATATTTTCGGCCTGCAATGCACAGTGCTGCAGTGCCTGCTGGATAACGGTATTCTCTATAATGTAACCCAGCGTATCCAATCCAACTTCGGCACTATCGAAATGAATCACACCTGCACCAGTGGCATCCCAGACGTGCATATCACCATAGGCACAGGCACGCACAGCCATTTCAGGCCAGGCACCAATGGTCTTAAAAATCTCCGATGAAGCGCGATTGATTGCCGAGACACGGATATCGATTTCATCGGTGACGGCCCTGGGTTCGATCTTTTCGACTACGCCTGTTTTCAGGCCAGAATCTCGCAACAGGTTGGCCAGTGTCAGACCTACCATGCCACCACCAACAATCAATACATCGTAACGCTGCCTGGTTGTTTCAGACATTGGGCTTTACCATAGCCAGGCCGCGACCCAGACGTGACAGACGGCCACTCAGTCCCATACTCTGCCTAGCCAGACGGTGCTTCACAAAAGGTATCAGGTCGGTTGCCAGCAGGCCGGCGGCCCGCGCGTGTGCCAGCGGCGCAAAATCATTCGAGAAAATTTTCACCAGTGCATCAGTAAAGCGGTAAACACGCCGCGCATCCTGCTCACGCATTTGCTCATATGTCGCCAGGGTCTCATCGAGATGCTCGAAGGAGGCCGACACCAGCAACTCGGCCAGCAGCGCAATATCGCGTAGTGCCAGATTGAACCCCTGACCCGCAACCGGGTGAATCGCATGCGCAGCATTGCCCATGATTACCACACGCCCACGCACCACCTGCGTCGCCTCGACCAGTGCCAGCGGGTAGACATGACGCTTACCCACTTTTTTAAGACAGCCAAGGCGAAAGCCAAAACGCTGCTGCAGTTTTTCCAGAAAGACCTCATCATCCAGCGCTGCCAATTCAGCCGCCTGCTCGGAGGGCACGGTCCAGACTACCGAACAACGATTTTCAGTCAGCGGCAGGAACGCCAGCGGCCCGGTATCGGTAAAGCGCTCATAGGCAACATTCTGGTGTGGCTGCCCCGGCGTAACATTGGTAATGACCGCGCTCTGTCTGTAATCCTGGCGGCTAATGCCAATCTGCAACATCTCGCGGGTTTTTGAAGTGACGCCATCGGCGACAATGACCAGGTCTGCGGTTAATTCGTGTTGCTCACCGTTTTCGCTATAACGCAGCAATACCGAATCTTCCTGTTGCTGTAAATCCTGCACTTCAGCGGGACAGTGCAACAACACCTCGGGATTAGCCTTCAGTCGCTGGTACAGCACTTCGCCTAGCACGCGGTTCTCGGCGACATAGCCCAGTGCCTCGACTCCCTCTTCGTGATGGCGCAGGCGCGTGACACCGAGATGACCACGGTCGGAAATATGAATCGTCTTTATCGGCTCGATGCGCCCGGCCATGTCCCGCCACAGACCCATCGCCTCGAAAATAATACGACTACCATAGGACAACGCCACGGTGCGGTCGTCATAACAGGGCTGGGTATCGGTATTGAGTGGGAAGGCCTCGATGATTTCAATCGACAGGCCACTGCCTTCAAGCGCACAGGTGAGGCTGGCACCGGCCAGGCCGCCACCAATGATTAGAACATCACACCTTTTTGCAGCAGTGCTCATAGAAACATTGAATCCTCAAACAGAGGCCATCACCGCTTCGACTTCTTCGGTGGTTCTGGGCAGGCCCCTGGTCAGCATGTCGCATCCATCCTTAGTCACCACGACATCATCTTCGATACGTACGCCAATATCCCACCAGCGTTTTGCGCCACGGCTACCGTGGGGAATATACAAACCCGGCTCAACGGTCAGCACCATGCCGGGTTCCAGCAGGCGCCATTCGTCATCAATCTTGTAATCACCTACATCATGCACATCCATACCCAGCCAGTGGCCAGTACGGTGCATATAGTACTGTGTATAGGCGCCTTTCTTGATCAGCTCATTCAGCTTGCCCTTGAGCAGGCCGAGCTCGATCATACCTTTGGTCATCACCCTGACCGCGGCATTATGCGGATCGTTCCAGTGATTACCGGGTTTTGTTTCCTTCATTGCCGCCTCCTGCGCCTCCAGCACCAGGTCATAAATTTCTTTCTGCTCTTCGCTATACCGGCCATTGACCGGGAAGGTACGGGTGATATCTGCCGCATAACCACCATACTCAGCACCGGCATCAATCAGTACCAGGTCGCCATCGTTCAGCAGCTTGTTGTTCTCTGTGTAATGCAGAATACAGCTATTGGCACCGCCACCGACTATCGAGGGATAGGCCCAGCCCGCACCATTGCGGTTGAATTCATAAAGCAGTTCGGCCTCCAGCTCATACTCATACTTGCCCGGCCGACAGGCCTTCATCGCATTGATATGCGCCTGTACGGAAATCTTCGCCGCCTTACTCATCAGGCGGATTTCTTCACGACTCTTGAACAGGCGCATGTCGTGTAACAGGTAATCCAGCGAGACAAATTCGTACGGCACATGTACACCACGGCGTGAATTTTTACGCAGGCTGTTCACACAGTTCATCACGTGCTTGTCAAATTCAGGATTGAGACCGATGGTGTAATAAACGCTTTCACAGTGCTCCATCAGCCCCGGCAGGATCTCTTCCAGGTCATCGATCGGGTAGGCATCATCCGCCCCAAAATGTTCAATCGCCCCTTCAGGCCCATAGCGATAACCGTTCCAGATTTCCTTGACCTTATCGCGCTCACGACAGAACAGGATGTACTGCGCCTGCTTGCGCCCCGGTATCAGCACAATCACCGCCTCCGGCTCACTGAATCCACTCAGGTAATAAAAATCACTGTCCTGCCTGAAGCTATGTTCGACATCCCGGTTACGGACCAACTGCGGCGCTGCCGGCAAAATGGCAATGGCCTCGTTACCCATCATCCTCATCAACTGTTTGCGACGCTGGGCGTAAACTTTAGTATTCATCTGGTCTCAATCCCGGGATCTTAATGCAGGGTCGTAGAAGGTATCAGGGTCTGCAGCTCTTCATTGATCAGCATCACCCCGGTACGCACATATTCCACCACCTCAACGAAGGCCTGCTCATCTTCTTCCGTCACTTCAATCTGTTCATCATCGTCGGCATAACCCGCACGCGAAATCTCGATGAAGTCCTGCAGGATCTCGGCGGAATCTTCTGGTAGTTTGCTTTCCCGGCTGATACCACCTGCAGCCAGGCCATAAACAAAGCCCTGGCACCAGTTTGCCAGCGCCTCGGTACGACCTACCAGGTCATAATCATCATCTGGCAGCAGCATAAAAAATTCGCCCGAGTAGTCATTGACCTTTTCCATCGTCAACTGGTGCAATTCAGATAGCTGGCGCACGGTTTCGTGCAACAGTACATTGCCCTCTTCCTGCTCACCCAGCACGTGATCAACCCATTCGGACAGCTCTATCGCGCCACGCGCGCACAACATGCCACACAAAACCCCATGTGACTCAGAGGCCCCCATCAGGGCATGCACCTTAAACAATGCTGCATCGAGTATTTCAATATCAGGTCGAGTATTCATAAATCACCAAAAATCCCATTCATCAGGCATTCTAACACGAGCAGATATTGTAATATTTTTCTCGCCAGAAATTTGACCGATACCCAATCACGTCCTACTATTAGTCGCATGAATGAAATAAAAATAAAAATGGATCATCTCGAAAAACAGGCCAACGAACTTCTGGATCTATGCCAGCGCCTCAGCAACGAAAATGCTGACCTGCGCAAGCAACTGAACCACATGAATGGCGAACGCTCTGAATTGATCGAACTAAAAGAAAAAGCCCGTCTGCAGGTCGAAGGTATGATTACCCGCCTGCGTTCCATGGAAAACGCCTAAACTCCACCCCCGAGGTTCTGTGCTGTGAAAGATCAGGATTCGCTGTCGATCAAGATTCTCGAAAAAGAATACCGCGTTGCCTGCCCGGCTGAAGAAAAAGAATCACTGATCGCTTCAGCCAATATGCTCAACCAAAAACTGAATGAAATCAAAAGCAAAGGCGCAGTGATCGGCACCGAGCGTATCGCCGTCATGGTCGCGCTGAATATGAGCCACGAGCTTTTGAACAGCCAGTCCATGCTCAAGGAGCACGCCGAGTTGAATGACCGCATCGACAGCTTGTCTGAAAAAATTGACAACACCATGCGTAACATTAAACTCATATAGGAGAGTTGCGCCTGGCGTAACTCCAAATATGGGTGTCTCTGGGGTATACGTAAGCAACCTGTTTTATCCCTTGAGCCTTAAATACTGTCCCGGGAACGTGACTGTTTGCAAAGTGTGCATTACCGCTAGTCGGGAAGCCTAATTTGCAGACGCTACTCCCACCTGAACCGATCGGTTCAAGGTCGACGGTGTTAGCTACGGTACTTCCGGAGACATCTTCTAAAATTTCCCATGTCAGCACAAACAGATCTACTACGCCAGGACAAGCGCCAGCAACGACGAAGCCTTGATAGCTCACTGCAATCCCAGCATGCAGAGCAGTTGACCCAGCTTTTTCTACAGGAAGGCCTTTTTAGCCAGCACCAGAAAATTGCCGCCTACCTAGCCAATGATGGCGAGATCGATCCCGTACACATCATCAGACAGGCCTGGGGCCTGGGCAAGCAGGTTTACCTGCCGGTGCTATCGGCACACGAAAACAGCCTGCTATTCGCACTCTATGAAGAAGGTATGCCGATGTGCCGCAACCAGTTCGGCATTGATGAACCCAACAGTGCGCCTGAACACTGGCTCAGGGCCAAGCACATGGACCTGATCCTATTACCACTGGTCGCCTTTGATGCACAGGGTAATCGCATGGGCATGGGCGGTGGCTTTTACGACCGCAGCCTGGCCGACCTGCAGCAACAAAACAGTCGCACCCGACTAATCGGACTGGCGCATGAAATCCAGAAGGTCGAACGACTGGAAACACAAAGCTGGGATATCCCGCTGCACGCCATCCTCACCGAAGACCGGCTTTACCTGACAACAGCGCGCTGACACCGCTATTCACTGGCCAGAAACAGCTTGTATGCCGGGTTATCTGTCTCATCCCAGTAGGCATAACCCAGCTCATCCAGATAGGTATTGAGCTCCTTGCGCTCTTTTTTGGGCACCTGCAAACCGACCAGCACACGGCCATAGGCGGCACCGTGATTGCGGTAATGGAACAGGCTGATGTTCCAGTGGTTACCGATACGGGTCAGAAAATCCAGCAGCGCACCAGGGCGCTCAGGGAACTCGAAGCGATAAATGATTTCATTTTCCAGATGTGGACTGTGGCCGCCGACCAGGTGACGTACATGCAACTTGGCCATTTCATTGTCACTCAGGTCCATCACCGGATAATTTTTTGCCTGCAGTTTCGCAACCAGCTCGTCTTTCTCAACATTACCCTCACTCAACTGAATACCGGCAAACACGTGCGCCTCATTGTCATGCGAATAGCGATAGTTGAACTCGGTAATACCACGACGCCCAATGGTTTTACAGAAGGCGCGGAAGCTACCGGGGCGCTCGGGAATAGTCACACCAAGCAGGGCTTCACGCTGCTCACCCAGCTCGGCGCGCTCGGCAACATGACGCAGACGATCAAAATTCATATTGGCACCGCTGTTGATCGACACCAGCGTCTTACCGGTAATGCCCTCGCGTTCCACGTATTTCTTGATCCCCGCCACTGCCAGTGCACCCGCCGGCTCCATAATGGAACGGGTATCATCAAAGATATCCTTGATCGCCGCGCAGATCTCATCGGTGCTAACAGTGATGATTTCATCGACAACCTGCTTCGCAATTCGGTAGGTCTCCTTACCCGCCTGGCGCACCGCGACACCATCGGCAAAAATACCGACGTGATCGAGTATCACGCGTTTGTTCTTTTTAAAGGCTTCGGCCATACACGGTGCATCATCCGGCTCGACACCAATAATTTTCACCTCGGGTCGCACATGCTTGATAAACGCCGCGACACCGGCGATCAGGCCACCACCACCGACCGGGATAAACACGGCGTCGATATCACCGCTGTGCTGGCGCAGAATTTCAACACCGATGGTACCCTGCCCGGCAATCACATCAGGGTCATCATAGGGGTGAATAAAATCCAGCTTCTGCTGTTCTGCCAGCTCGATGGCGTGCTTATAGGCATCATCATAGGCATCGCCAATCAGTACCGCTTTGGCTCCGTATGACTTCACCGCATTCACCTTGATCGCCGGCGTTGTCTGCGGCATGACGATGGTCGCCTTGATACCGAGCCGCTGTGCCGACAGCGCCACACCCTGGGCGTGGTTACCGGCCGAGGCTGCGATCACGCCCCTGGTCTTTTTCTGCTGGGTAAGCTGGTACATGCAGTTATAGGCACCGCGCAGCTTGAAAGAAAACACCGGCTGCATATCCTCACGCTTGAGCAATACCTGGTTACCCAGGCGCGCACTCAGGGAACGCGCCGGCTCCAGTGGCGTCTCCTGGGCCACATCATAAACTCGCGCGGCCAGAATCTTTTCTATATATTTTTTTGTCATACAGCCTGATCGTTGCTTCATTATTTTGCATGACTATAACAGAGCAGCGATTCATACGGCCACTGTTTAGTCGCAAAGATGCAAAACGCCCCATGACTTCCAGCCCTTTGGCGAGTAAAATCCATGCCTTATATAAAGATTTTTAGGGGATAGAAAACATGACCCAGGACGAAATGAAAAGAAAGGCCGCTGAAGCGGCAATGGAGTATGTCGTCGCTGATGAAATCGTCGGCGTTGGTACCGGCTCGACCGTCAACCACTTTATCGACCTGCTGGCGGGCATCAAGAACAAAATCAAGGGTGCTGTCTCCAGCTCGGAGGCCTCGACCGAACGCATGAAAAAACACGGCATCGAAGTGTTTGACCTCAACCAGGTCAGCTACATCCCGGTCTATATCGACGGTGCCGATGAATCCGACCACTACCTCAACCTGATCAAGGGTGGCGGCGGTGCGCTCACTCGCGAAAAGATTATCGCCGGTGCCAGCGAGAAGTTCGTCTGCATCGCTGACGAAAGCAAACTGGTCGACGTCATGGGCAAGTTTCCACTGCCAGTTGAAGTTATTCCGATGGCACGCAGCTTTATTGCCCGCGAACTGGTCAAGCTCGGCGGCCAACCGGTCTGGCGTGAAAACTTCATCACCGACAACGGCAATATCATCCTTGACGTGCACAACCTGGAGATCATGGATGCGGTCAAGCTGGAAAATGACATCAACAAGCTGCCCGGCGTGGTCACCGTTGGCATCTTCGCCAACCGCCCGGCAGATGTGCTGATCCTCGGCACACCCGAAGGCGCCAGAACGGTTTATTCGAAATAGATTAAACCCGTAAAAAAATAGCCGTGATTGCATAAGCAGCCACGGCTATTTTTGCACAGACTCCGTGCATTCCTAATTTGCAGGCATAAAAAAACGGGGCCGAGGCCCCATTTTTTTTACTAATGCCTTAACAGCGATTAGAACTTAACGCGCATACCTGCAGTCAGGACACTGTAGTCCTTGCTGGCTGCTGCATCATCATCACGGCTACCGTAACCAACATAGAGGTCAGTTGCTTTGCTCATCTTGTGATCATACATGACCGCAATTGAAGTGCTGCCTGTGTCAGAAACATTGGTAGTACCGTTGTAAATGTCACCCATCTGGCCGATTGTCAGGTAGATCGAGTTGTTGGCGTCCATGGTGTAATCAACACTGATGTGGGTGTAATCATTACCGGTCAGTTTTTCTGACATTTCTAACTGGATACCCAGTTTCACAGGACCAGTCTCGAATGAACCACCGACCTTGGTTGCAGACTCACTATTCACAGTGTCAGAACCAGGTCCAGCAGCATCTGCCATGTCGATCATGTCAAAATAGAAGCTAAAGTCTTTAGACTCGTAGCGGAAACCAACTCCCAGAGTCTCATCGATATCTGTAGGTGCTGGGCCAGCAGTATTGGCTGCATCGAACGTGGTGTTGACAACCAGCTGCATACCACCCATCTTGGGCGAAGAGTACTGGACCAGATCAGTCATACGACCGCGTAGACGACCTGCACCACCGTGCAACATGTTTGACTGTGTCCGCATAGCACCACGGCCTTCCAGTGAAGTGCGGTACATAGGGTCGACAGTGCCACCCATCTGCTTGTAGTTGCTGCTCATGGTACCAAATTTTACTGTACCCATGCCGCCTTTCAGGCCGATGTACTGGTCACGACCTGTCAGGGCGCCGGCTTCGGTGATATCAACCTGGAACTCGGCCTTGTAGAATGCCTTCATGCCATCACCCAGGTCTTCTGAGCCTTTCACACCAATGGCTGATGTCTGGCTTTTCATCTCCATAGAATCAACATTGCTGCCTGTATCTGCACTATCGATACTTGCATGCAGTACACCGTAAACTTCCGCAGATGCGGCGCCTGATGCTGCCATACCCGCTGCAATAGCGAGAGAGATTATTGTTTTTTTCATTATGCAAGACTCCTGCATTTAGTTAATTAAGTTTATGATCATAGCTATGATTACAATTATTTTTATTGTGACGTCATCCTCCGCCATGGCTTCCCCCAATAAGACGGTTTGCCTTACCTTAAAAAGCGACGGAAGCAACGTTCGCTTTAACTGATTTAAGCTTATAAAACAGGCATAAAACTGACTAAAGCTATGGTGAGTATATGCAGATATAACGTAATTGCAAGTCTATTATTACAAACTAGTTATTTGTTTATAAGCGTTCCATTAAATAGCGATTGGCAAGAAATTTGCAATACCCTTACAAAATATCATTTAATCAGCAGCGTCAAAGATATTTTTATGAATCCAATTTAATCGTTTCTGATGATTTTTAATTTGATCATTATATTGCCACCAGTACTTTTCACTATTGATACCATCCAATCGTAAATATTCAAAAAAACGGCAGCACATCGATAGCCGATATACAATTCCGGCAGGATGAAATACACTGCCCACCAGCGTTAATACAAATAAATTTTCTATATTTCTACACCAGCAAAAGGGCCAGTAGTGATACGTGCAAAACTCAAATTATCTTTGCCGATACTGGTGCTCACTAGCTATACCAGTACTGCCTATAGCAAATGCGAACGCGAAGATATAAATTTTTATCTGGACAAAGGTTTTTCCCCGGAACAAATTACCGCCATCTGTACAGATTCGCCATCACAGCCAGCTGATGTGTCTGCGATTACTGCAACTGAAAAAAATGGTACCGGGGATTTAACCGAACCAGTTTCTAACCAGGACACGTTGCAGAAAAAAAATGAACAGCTACTCAAGGAAGCAATAAAGGGCCGATATGTAATATTGGATAATCATGCTCTACAGTACACGCTGAAGGTTTGCATTGAATACGGCAGCGAAGATTTATATGGCTTCGCACCCAGCGCCTGCCCCATAATCAGGTACACCATTACGCGCAAGGGTCTTGAGATTATCAAGTCTCAAAAAAAATATATTTTTTTCGGTGCCAATGAAATCAAAATTAAAGGCGAGATAAGCCGTGAGGTAATCAGTGGCCTGGAAAAAAATTCTGCTCACGAAATAGAAATTATCAGAACAAAACTTGAAACGGGCGAACACACCATTATTCCTGTGAGAGATGATATTGCCATCACTGAAATTGAACAGGTACTGTTACAAATAGCTTATTGATCTGTATTTACTGTGCTACGAGTTTTTATTTTTATAAAAATCGCAACACCACCCGTGCATTTTTGAATAATTACTCAGCCAAAAAAAACCTCTCCCATAATGGGAGAGGTTAAAGCTTCGATCATAAAAGCTGTCCCTGCGCCCAGATCTTCTCCGGGCATGTCCTGCTAGAACTTGTGTATTGCACCCAGCGCAAAGACAGAAGGATCTGCGCCTGAGTCTGGTGTGTTTATATTATCAAGACTGGCTGCACCATATGATACGTAAACCTGAGTCTTGGGCGCAATGGTTCGGAAAGCACCCAGTGTATAACCGGTGCCTTCATCGGCACCATTTTTATCATCACCAACAGTACCGATGGTCATAACAAGTTGGGTTTCTGCAGCAAGATTATATTTGCCTACCAGGAACATATAACTCTTGTCATCACCGGCCGCATTGACGTCTACTGTTTCAAACGAAGCATCGACACTCCAGGCGGCTGCTTTATAACCACCATGAATACGTGTCGCGCTACAGTCAGCACAGAGCGAGGCCACTGTCGCGGTTTTATCACTTGAAATAAACTGCACACCAACATTATAGTTATCGGCCGCATAGGCAACACCTGCTGCGGTACCGTGATCATCCTGATCACTGTCATCAATATACAGACCAACATTGATGGTCATGCCATTGATTGAAGGTGATGTGTACTGTAGGGCGTTATCAGTAAAACCATTCGTTGCAGCGGACAGACCATAAGTTGCCAGCGCCTTAGTAAGCTTACCGTCTGCGCCTACGTGCGAGAGGTTATAGAACGGGTCGATATTGAAGCCCGCCATTTTGTACGCGGTTGACATACGGCCATAGGCAACGGTACCAAAATTACCTTTTAAACCACCGAAGTAGAAACGCTGGGCAAATGCACGGCCACCAGCATCCGCATCTGCATTCGCACCTGTCTGCAGGTGAACAAAGGCTTTAATGTCATCACCAACCGATGCCTTTAAGCCAAATAAAGACACATTGTCTTCACCAGATAGTGATGAGCCTGCACCAAGGTCTTCATCAGCTGAATTGATAGAGTAACGGAATTCGCCATAAATATTCGCGTCTGCCATTGCAACTAAAGGTGTACCGCAAGCAACAGCAACAGCTGCCGCCAATATAATTTTGTTATTCATAATTTTAAGTCTCTATCTAAATTATTATGGAGCCACGAGCATAATAAAAAATAAATTATCGCATCCTGACCTATATCAATTTGTAGTACTCATATCATTAATTATCACAAACACAAACACAAACACAAACACAAACACAAACACAAACACAAACAATAAAAATCATTACCTGTTTAAACTAAACTTACAAGCAATAGAAGACTAATAACTGGATTTAGTATAATAATAATTATCGTTATCCTGGCATGTTATATCTTATCTATTTGCCATAAATTAAAATTTGATAAGCAAGACATAGTGCAAGTTGCTGCAACTTAGAAATTACTGATTCTATTTTCACAATAATCATTAACACCGAGTTTTTTATACAACACCAAGCACAAAATAAAAATATTTTCTATTAATATAAAGCGCAATGACAAACCCAGTATTATGAGATTGAGCGCGTCTAATAAGAAAACGCTGTTCGTAGGACAACAACGTCATGCTCTGGCTTTAAATATTTTTTATTTAATAGAGAGGAAAAATTAGAGCGCCGAGAATTTCAGTACACTGGGTACGGAAACTTATTTGCCTGACCCATTAAACTTACCCTTAGGGTTTGCTGCGTTCATTACAAACTGTCTAAATCAATTTTGAGCTTTATGGTTCTTATAATGACATCACTGCCAGGAAGAGGTACGTTACAATGAATGACAAATAAAAATCGCTACCGTTTTTTTGAATCAGAATTCAAATACTGACCCCACAACAGAAATAAAAAAAGCTCCCAAAAGGAGCTCTTTTTATTTTGGCTGGGGAACAAGGATTTGAACCTTGATTGACGGAGTCAGAGTCCGTAGTCCTGCCGTTAGACGATTCCCCAAGTACTCAGGAAACAGCTCAGCAGATTACAACCTCCAAGCCGTAAAAACCGTAGCCAGTTTGAAACTTAACGTTTCGAGAACTGGACTGCACGGCGAGCCTTACGCAGACCCACTTTCTTACGTTCTACTTCACGAGCATCGCGAGTCACGAAGCCTGCTTTACGCAATGCAGGACGTAATGTTTCATCGTAGGCCATCAATGCACGGGTAATACCGTGACGAATAGCACCCGCCTGTCCAGAATTACCGCCGCCAGCGACAGAAATCTTGATGTCCAGCTTGTCGTTCATTTCAACTACATCGAGCGGCTGACGTACGACCATACGAGATGTTTTACGACCAAAGAATTCATCAACAGGTTTGCCGTTAACAACGATTTCGCCAGTACCTGCACTCAGGTAGACCCTTGCGCTTGATGTTTTACGACGACCGGTTGCGTAATATTGTTCTGCCATAATAATACCTTATTAAATTTCCAGCAGTTGTGGCTGCTGTGCTGCATGTTCGTGTTCCTTACCTGCATAAACCTTCAGTTTACGGAACATAGTGCGACCCAGTGAATTTTTGGGCAGCATACCCTTTACAGCTCTTTCGATAACACGCTCTGGGGCTTTTTCAATCAGCTTCTCGAAGTTGATTTCTTTCAGGCCACCCATGTAACCCGTGTAGTTGTAGTACATTTTATCTTTTGCTTTGTTGCCGGTTACACGAACTTTTTCAGCATTGATAATGACGATGTAATCACCGGTATCAACGTGTGGTGTGTAAATAGCTTTATGCTTGCCACGTAAACGACGTGCTACTTCTGTTGCCAGGCGACCCAAAGTTTTATCTTCGGCATCGATCAGGAACCAGTCTCTTTTTACGTCTTCCGCTCTTGCGCTTATGGTCATGGTCTTCATCAGGTGTATCCTGCAAATTCAATCTAATGTATGTCGCACGGTACACCCGCTCGACAAAGAGGCGGAATCATACAGAAAATACCGCGTCCAGACAAGCTCTTTAACTATTTTCACAAATAAAAATGCATGACGCTGATCAAGGTAAACTCCAGGCAAAAAAAAGCGCGAACGGGGAGTTCGCGCTAAAAACCACCAAAAAGGAGGAGGAGTCAAAAAAATCATTACGATTCAGAATATGAGTATTTTCTAATATAGTTCTAATCATGTCAACAA
>JAOUPA010000071.1 GCA_029880105.1 Gammaproteobacteria bacterium | reverse complement strand
ACGTCAGTTTCTAGACAGTCGCTATTATAGATAATTCCATCACCGCTGGATAATCTTTACACACTCAACCCCGAGGGTGATGCTGGTGGTACAGGTCCTGCAGGCGTTGATCTGCCACATGCGTGTATATCTGCGTGGTGGATATATCGCTGTGCCCAAGCAGCATTTGTACCACCCTCAAGTCAGCTCCATGATTGAGCAAATGCGTAGCAAAGGCGTGGCGCAAGGTATGAGGCGATAGCGTTTCTGTATTAATACCCGCCTTTTTTCCGTATCGTTTGATCATGTACCAGAACGCCTGGCGGCTCATCGCCTGGCCACGGGTAGTGACAAAAATCGCATTCGTTGCCCTGGCTTGTGCCGGTAAAAGCACCGAACGGGCCTGTTTTAGATAACGGATTATCCAGTCCAGAGCAACTTCGCCAACAGGGACCAATCGCTCTTTATCGCCCTTGCCAATAACACGAAGCACACCTGGCTCCAACGATAGTTGTGATAGTTGCAAATCTACCAGTTCAGAGACTCGCAAGCCCGTGGCATAAAGTAGCTCTAGCATAGCGCGGTCACGCAAACCTAGCATATCAGTAACGTCCGGTGAATCTAATAATTGCTCTACCTGCATCTCGTTTAGCGTTGCAGGTAACGACTGTTCACCTTTGGGTGATTCCAGTAATTTGGTTGGATTTACCTGAATATGGTGTTCACGTAGTAAAAAACCGTAAAACCGTCGTAATGATGAGAGTAATCGAGCCGCAGAACGTGTTTTACCACCCACCTGATGCTGCTGATTCAAATAATCCTGCACCGAACGTGTATTGGCAGAACAGAATACCTGTCCCTGCTGGTTCAGCCACAGGGCAAAGCCAGCCAGATCATTTCGATAAGCCGCCAGTGTATTTTCGCTGAGCGCATTCTCCATCCATAGATGATCAAGAAACTGCTCCAGCAATTTTTGCTCATCAACTGGAATATGATCAACCCTAGCCATCAGCCTCCATCAAAACCTTCATATTTTTCAATAAAAAGGGCACTCGTCGAAGACGAGTGCCCCTTACACTAAGCTTCTCAGCTTGAACGCTTACGTCTTATGCCTTTTTGGCACGACGTTTTTTGCGTTTTCCCGGCTTCATGGCCTTTTCAATCTTGGCCATTTCTTTTTTGCTCCATTTTTCTACAAATGAGGCAATTGCCGCTTCTTTCTTCTCTGACATCTTAAGAATCAAGTCCTGACGCTTCTTACTAGCCGCAACTTCTGCTTTTGCTGCTGCCAGAGCTGCTGCTGTTGCAGCTATACGCTCACGCGTTTTCTGCTTGGCCAGCTTCGCCGCTTCACGGGCTTTTTTCTTACGTTCTGCCGCTGCTTTTCTTTTTGTTGCCGCAGCCTTTCTTTTAGCAGCAGCCGCTTTTTTCTTAGCAGCGGCGGCCCTTTTCTTGGCCGCCGCCTCTTTTTTCTTAGCGGCTACGCTTTTTTTTTTGGTTCCAGCTGCCTTTTTCTTGGCAACCTTCTTCTTAGCTACTTTTTTCTTTGGCGCTGCCTTTTTCTTGGCAACCTTCTTCTTAGCTACCTTTTTCTTTGGTGCTGCCTTTTTCTTGGCAACCTTCTTCTTAGCTACTTTTTTCTTTGGCGCTGCCTTTTTCTTGACAACCTTCTTCTTAGCTACTTTTTTCTTTGGTGCTGCCTTTTTCTTGGCAACCTTCTTTGTAGCTGCTTTACGCTTTGTAACTTTCTTCTTAGCTACCTTGCCTTTTGCAGCTGTCTTCTTTTTTGCTGCCGCTTTGGCAGTTGTTTTTTTCTTAGTTTTAGCTTTGGTTAGAGCCATTTCTGCATCCTCTTTTGTGGGTTACAAGTCGGAGTATAAAACTATATTTAAAATTATCAAATGTTTTTTTATTTTTTTGAAAATTTTTTCACATTAAAAATCAAACGATATGAACGATATTTATGAAAAATAATTCCCGATTATTAAACAATTAAAATTTAAATCCGGCTTGTGCAAATGCCCCGATTGAATCACCCCCACCGGATGTAACAGCAACATCCAGATTAAAGCCTAACCAGAGGCCAAGACCAACGGTTGTAATAGACTCTTTTGCCTGGTATGGAATATCGCTTGCCAGGTTCTTCATCATGCCTGCACGCAATTGCAGGTAATCAAACAGGTCATACTCAATCCCTACAGACAGGTTCTTTCTTTTCACACCAACAAACGTTATTTGATTCTCAGTTAAATCAAGATCAGCTCCTACAGTCAGCATATCACCACGATAGGCCACGCCAACTTTCAGTTCAGTATCAAAAGATAATGTCTGATTACCTAGCGATACATCATCTGTAATTAGATTTTTGGCTGTAGCACCAAATTGCACGTTATCCATCAGCTCCATAACAACACCAACATCCAGCGTAGTGAAATCTCCAAGATCCACGACATTATCAGTAAAATCCCCGATACCGGTATCTGCCGTTACAATAGACTCATCATATTGAACAGCTTCGACATTAATGACCCTGGGTGTAATACCAACCGATATTTTGCTCTCCATAATGTCAAAATTGCCAGCAACTGAAAAACCTATTTCATTGGTTTTGACACCTAAGACGGTCAGACGATTAAACGACGTATCATCGATGGTTGATACATCCGTTGAAATATTACTCAACCCACCTACCAGAGTCACATCAGAACGTGCGCTCACGGCCATGGCATAAGTTTCACCGGAAAAACCGATTGATACCGCCCCCGATATCTCAGGGGCAATAATTTTACCATCCATCTTCTGGGCTAATGCCAGTTTCTCAGCATCCGTACTAGCTGACTGAAACTGATCAATATCATCAACCATTCCATCAGGATCACTAAAATAGCCGCCCACTGCCAGTAGCAATGAAAAATCATCATCAAATGGCTGGAAAGCCAGCATCGCCGGATTGGCAAAAGGTGCGGTGGCAATATCGGCCGTTGCTACACCAATATTACCCATACCTAAAGATCGCGCTTCATGCGCAAATGGTGCTGCAATAGCTGATTGAGTAACAGCCGCCAGTGCTACCGCATAAAATCCACTTTTGACCATATTCATAAATCACCTTTTTCAATTACACTTTTATAGTTACCGGATTATTCAAGTCTATTGTATTGAGTTATCTTAATAGATTCATTTCAAATACAATATGCACTTACAATACACGATTATTTAGAGATAAAACAACACCAAATCTGTACTAATGAACGATCAGAACATACCATCATATCTTCCTCCAGCTGTCAGTCTCTTCAGAAGACTCATGGCCATTTTTTATGACTTTTTTCTGCTCACGGCTATCCTGTTTATTGCCACTGCTATCTTTAACGCCCTGCTGAATCATGGTGAAGCATTAGATAGCAACAATCCAAACCGAATTATTCTCAGTTTTTATCTTGGCGCCATTATTGTTTTCTATTTTGGCTGGTTCTGGACACATGGAGGACAAACACTGGGCATGAAGACCTGGAAAATGAGGCTGGTCAGTAATCACTCACAAATTACAGCCTTCAATGCTATTAGCTGGAAACATGTATTAATTAGAGAGGCAACGGCAATGGTCTCATGCCTTTGCCTGGGCCTGGGTTTCTTATGGTCGCTATTCGACAGAAAAAAACGATGCTGGCATGATATGACTTCTGATACTGCATTAATCGACTTGCGATAACCCGACAGCTAGATCATAGCTAATAAAGACTAGCGTATTCGACGTATCAAATAAATGGTAATAAATGTAACTGTCAGCAGCGGGATCGAAGCACTCAGCACCGGCATTACACCATACACCACACCGAGATGATTGATCGCCCTGTTAAAGACGAAGAATAGAACACCCAGTAATAGCCCCACGATCACACGCTGGCCGACACCACCAGCTCTTGGTGTTGCTGTAAACACCAGAGGCATGGCAATTAACAGCATCACCAGGCATGCCAGGGGTGTAAATACTTTTACCCAGAATGCGAGCAGGTAAACAGCCGTATCAAGCTGGTTTTCTTCCAGATAATCACTGTACTGCTTCAGTGAAAAAGCTGACATGTCCTCAGGCTCCAGCTTGAGTACCTCAAATAAATCAGTTTTAATCAGGCGAGGCCATTCTTCTTCGGAACTTTGAGTTGTTTTTATCCCTCTTTCAGTGAATTCACTGTGCTCGACCTGTTTTAGTATCCAGCGACCATCTTCAAAATAGGCACGCCTGGCTGTACTTGCGCGCTTAAGCTGCCTGTTTCCATCAAGCTCATAGATGCTGAGATAATCTAACTGCATATCGGGCATCACCATCTTCACATTAAAGTAACGATTGCCATCGCGCGCCCACAGGCCATGTTCGCCACCGACCAGCACACGATCATCCATCGCTGCAGCCCTGAGCGACTTGGCCATACTTGTTGCATTTGGTACAACAAATTCACCCACAAGCCCCACCAGGATCGCCAGCATTAACCCTGTCTGCAATACAGAGCGGACAATTCTAGATACGGTTATACCCGAAGAGCGCATCACTACCAGTTCAGAATTGCTCGCCATCGACCCCATAGAAATAAGCCCGCCCAATAAAATAATCGAGGGCGCTAATTCATACAGCTTTTTCGGCAGGCCCAGCAAAACAAACGCAGCCGCATCCATCATGCCAAAATCCTTGGTACCTATGTGTTCGAGCTGCCTGACAAAGTCAATAAAGATAAACAGTGCTGCAAAAACAAACAGGGTACCTGCTGTACCCCTGACAATAGATCGACTGATATAGCGATCAATAATCACTGCACTGCACCACTTGCCCTGACTCGTTTACTGCGGAACATATGGCCGCCCATTTTTAGCAACACCAATAACAACACCAATGCCAGAATATGTACCCACCATGTTCCAATCCAGACCGGCACACGCTCTTTGATAATCCAGTTTTTACCCAGGCTCAACAGGTTTGAATAAACCAGGTACAACAACACAGCCCAGGCCAGATTTGCATAACGACCACTGCGCGGTGTAGTTTGACTCAAGGGCAGTGCCAGCATAGCAATAAGCAGCGTAGCGATCGGTACAGTCAGGCGCCATTGTAGCTCTGCCCGATGCCAGGGCACATTTGATTGCCACAACTGTTCACTGGGCAATGCTTTCACAGATAACGTCGCTGCCACATCCTTAGACCCAGGAATATAGACACCATACTCCGCGTATTCAGTAATCTTATATTGTGCGCTACCAGGTTGCCCCTCATAGTGAGTGCCCGACTCCATCACCATGTAGTCGCGTCCATTTTTATCATGATGATTACGAGCACGCCTGGCGATATCAACATGCGCAATACCATCCTGTACCTGCTGAAAAAACA
Source organism: Gammaproteobacteria bacterium (assembly GCA_029880105.1). Lineage (GTDB taxonomy): Bacteria > Pseudomonadota > Gammaproteobacteria > SZUA-229 > SZUA-229 > LH-M37. The sequence goes on along the minus strand of JAOUPA010000071.1, from coordinate 4,283 downwards.
CATGATCCATAACCCTGCCTTCATCACTCTGTGATTCAAGGAAAAAGATCGCATTACCTTCACGTGACTGGTTAAACCGGCCTGCAAACAGGCTACTCAGCTCTGTGCGGTTTTTAATTTCAGTCATTATTTCATCACGCTGCTCAACCACTGCAGGAATAAAGAACAGGGAGAGATAGACCATCAATAATGTTGTTGGCATGGCAACCATCAACAGTGGGCGATACCATTGCACCGGGCCCAAGCCTGCTGACATCACTGCCGTCATTTCACTGTCTTTGTAGAGCCGGCCAAATGCCAGCAAAATTCCCAGTAATAAACTCAGCGGCACTAACATAACCGTGAATTCATAAAAATTGCTCAGCAGTAGCGAGAAAAAGACATCAACCGGGATTCGCCCATCGACCAGCCAGGACAGCAATTGCACCGCATTAGCACTGACGACGATGACCACCAGTACAAACAGAACAGAAAACCAGGAAAGCATAATTTCCCTGGCAATGTAACGATCGATAATCGATAAGTGTTTTTTCACAAACTGGCTCATAGGGCTGGCATTATCACATTGACTACCAGAGAATGCATTAATTGCATACAATCTACACTTATTAAAACCCAAGCTAAAGACCCTGGAGAGATTCATGGAATATACCGTAAAAAGCGGCAGCCCCGAGAAACAGCGGATTGGTTGCGTTGCCGTGGCCATTTATGCCTCACGCAAACTTTCAGCCTCAGCCAGAACACTAGATGAAATCAGCGGCGGTGTTATCTCCAACCTGGTTAGACGTGGTGAAATCGAAGGCGATATTGGTCAGACCCTGTTACTCCATAATGTAGAAAACACACTTTGTGACCGTGTACTTCTCGTTGGTTGCGGTAAAGAAAAAGATATCACTACCAACAGCTTCCGCAAAATCAATCAGGTTATGGTAAAGCGACTGGAGGCCAGTGGTGCGACTGAAATTGCCTCCTACCTGACAGAGATACCGGTCAAACGCCGCGATATCCGATGGAAAATCCAGCAATCCATCGAGGCCATCGACGAATGCACTTACCAGTTTAATCAGCTAAAAACCGACAAGAACCTGCCACGTCGTCCGCTTAGAAAATTCATTTTCAGTGTTTCCGGTCGCGGCCAACTGGCTGAGGGTGAAACCGCCGTCAGAAATAGTATGGCGATCTCTACCGGTATTAAACTAACTAAAGATCTGGCTAACCTGCCCGGAAATATCTGCACACCCGCCTATCTGGCGAAACAGGCCAATATCCTGCAGGAACAGTACCCGAAAGTAAAAACCACTGTACTTGATGTCGATGAAATGGAAAAACTGGGCATGGGTTCGCTGCTGGCCGTAGCGCGCGGTAGCCGTGAGCCTGCCAAACTGATCACCATAGAATACATGGCAGGCAATAAAAAGCAGGCGCCGATTGTACTGGTTGGCAAGGGAGTGACTTTTGATTCCGGTGGTATCAGCCTGAAACCCGGTGCAGCCATGGATGAAATGAAATATGACATGTGCGGTGCAGCCAGTGTACTTGGCACCATCGCTGCCTGCGCTGAACTGCAACTGCCAATGAACATTGTCGGCATCGTGCCTTCGGTTGAAAACATGCCCGACGGTATTGCCATCAAACCTGGCGACATTGTCACCAGCATGTCGGGCAAGACCATAGAGATACTCAACACCGATGCCGAAGGCCGTCTAATTTTATGCGATGCCCTGACTTACGCCGACAAATATAAACCCGATGTTGTCATTGATATCGCCACCCTCACCGGTGCATGTATTGTTGCCCTGGGTGCGCACCCAGCTGGTTTGATGGGCAACCACAAACCTCTGATCAACGACCTGCTCAGTGCAGGCAAGAAGAGCGGTGACCGCTGCTGGCAACTACCACTATGGGATGATTACCAGGAGCAGTTGAACAGTAATTTTGCCGACATCGCCAATATCGGTGGCAAGGGCGCTGGCACAATAACGGCGGCCTGTTTCCTGTCACGCTTCACCCAGAAGTATCACTGGGCACATCTTGATATTGCTGGTGTCGCCTGGAAAAGTGGCAATGACAAAGGCGCTACCGGACGCCCGGTCAGCCTGCTGATGCAATACATCCTGGATCGCTTCGAGTCCGGTCATTAAAAAACATCATGCCACAGGGACGTGCGTGCCTGATCACAACAATTATTCTCTAACGCACTATACTAAGTAGGAACATTCATCGGCTAAACAGATCACGACAACTATGTCAGACGATAAGAAAAAAAACATTCCTACGCTTGAGGTGCCGACACTGGAAGAAGTGATTCAGCCGGGAAAACCTACACCTGCTAAAAATGCCAAAGATTCCACCGCTGCCAAACCAACTGAAGACCAACGTAAACAGCCGGATCGCCGTCAGCAACAGGCACCACTGCCTGAAGGCCAGCTGGATCGTCGCAAGGAAGATCGTCGCGCTACCGACAAACGCCGCAATCAGGAACTGGATGAGCTGGTCGAAAAAATCATGGCCGACATGATGCCCGATCTGGAACAGCACCTGTTCATGCAACTGCGTTTTGAACTGTTAAAACACATGCCGAAAATTCTCAGCGAATTCAAGGATAAGGACAAGTAATAATCCCACCACGCATGCCATCCCGCGTGCGCTTACGGTATAATTCACGGCTTTTAATCTGTCGCACTCGCCCATAGCATGTGTGCACCAACGAAAATAGCCCATGGAAAAAACCTATAACCCGAAAGCCATCGAACTGACCTGGTACAAAAACTGGGAAGACAATGGCTACTTCACACCCCACCATAAAGCCGGATCCAGTGCCTACAGCATAATGATTCCACCACCGAACGTCACCGGTAGCCTGCACATGGGCCATGGCTTCAACAACACGGTGATGGATACGCTGATTCGCTATCACCGCATGAAAGGTGACAACACACTCTGGCAGCCGGGTACCGACCACGCCGGTATCGCCACACAGATGGTGGTCGAGCGCCAGCTCGAGGCTGAAGGCAAGTCGCGGCACGATCTCGGCCGTGACGCCTTCATCAACAGAATCTGGGAGTGGAAAGAAGAATCCGGTGGCAACATCACCCGTCAGCTGCGCCGACTTGGTTCTTCACTGGACTGGCAACACGAACGCTTCACCATGGACGATGGCCTTTCCGATGCGGTGAAAGAAGTCTTTGTCCGCCTCTATGAAGATGGCCTGATTTATCGTGGCAAACGACTGGTCAACTGGGACACCAAGCTGCACACCGCGGTTTCTGATCTCGAAGTACTCAATGAAGAAGAAAATGGTTTCATGTGGCACATGCGTTACCCGCTGTCCAATGGCCAGGGCCATCTGGTCGTCGCCACCACCCGCCCTGAAACCCTGCTCGGGGACTGCGCCGTTGCGGTAAACCCGGGCGATGAACGCTACAGGCACATGATCGGTGAGCTGCTGGAGCTACCACTGACCGGACGCAAGATCCCCATCATCGCCGATGAAGAACACGTCGATCCCGAGTTCGGCACCGGCTGCGTAAAAATTACACCGGCACACGACTTCAACGACTATGCCGTCTGGCAACGTCACCGTGATGAGATTGCGATCAGCAACCAGATTCATGGTGGCCTGATCAATATCTTCACCGTTGATGCCGCCATCCGTGAAAACGAAGCTGATGAGGGCTCACTCATCCCCAGCCAGTACATTGGTATGGATCGTTATGCGGCACGCAAACAGATTGTTGCTGATTTAGATGCCGCTGGCCTGCTTGAAAAAGTTGAAGACCACAAACTGATGGTACCGCGCGGCGACCGTTCCGGCACCGTCATCGAACCCTTCCTGACCGATCAGTGGTACGTCAAAGTGGCACCGCTGGCCAAACCCGCGATTGAAGCCGTGGAAAGCGGCAAGATTCGCTTTGTACCCGATAACTGGAAAAACACCTATTACGAATGGATGAACAACATCCAGGACTGGTGTATCAGCCGTCAGATCTGGTGGGGGCACCGCATTCCAGCCTGGTACGATGATGCCGGCAATATCTATGTGGGGCGCAATGAAGACGAAGTACGCGCACAACACAAACTCAGTGCCAACTATCCACTGCGCCAGGATGAAGATGTGCTCGACACCTGGTTCTCTTCCGCACTCTGGCCCTTCTCAACACTGGGCTGGCCTGAACAGACACAGCGCCTGAAGGATTTTTATCCCACCAGTGTACTGGTTACTGGCTTTGATATTATTTTCTTCTGGGTGGCTCGCATGATTATGATGGGCCTGAAATTCATGG
>JAOUPA010000260.1 GCA_029880105.1 Gammaproteobacteria bacterium | reverse complement strand
ATCGGGTGGTGCATTAATTACTAACGCATTGGTACTTTCATCCGCCTGAATCAGAATACCACTACCACCAGCTGCATTTGGTGCCTTGCCCTTGGCGGCGGTGACACTCTGGCTCACACCCGTCAGTACGGTAACCATATCTTTGGCCACGGCATTACGTAGATAAACACCGTGTGTATTTCCACCAATATCCATCGGTGTATCAAGATGTGAAATCAATGCGCGCAATCTAACCCGGCCGGTCTTATCTCCACCGATCAGTATGCTGTTGGTGCGGTCATCAGCAACCATCTTGGCATTATCCTGCTTGTTACTCTTTGCATCTTTACTATCCAGCTGATTAATAATTTTTACGATCTCTGAGGCTGACGCATGGGTAAGTGGCATCACTTCAATATCATCACCGGTTACCTGATCAATACGCGCAATAATGTCTACCAGGCGTTCTATGTTATTTGCACTATCGGAGATAATCAGTACATTCGATGCCGGGTAGGCCGCCAGGTGTCCACGTTGAGGAACCAATGGCCGCAGGATAGGCACCAGTTGTGCTGCATCCACGTGCTTGACTTCAATTACGTGAGTAACAAACTCATCGCCACCCCGCCCACTCAGATTGGTCAGGGTCTCGACTGCATCCTGCTTGGCGTTCACTTCCGGTACGATCTTGACCACACTGCCAGCATTCACCGCGGCAAAGCCGTGTACCTTCAACACCGACAGGAATACCTGATAGACCTCGGTGTTGCTCATTGGCTTGGTAGAAATAATTGTGACCTTGCCCTTGATACGTGGATCGACAATGAAATTTTTTCCGGTCCGTTGCGCTACTGCTTCGATCACCGTGTTGATGTCGGCATTGGCAAAGTTGAGTGTCACCTTGTTCGACGGTGCCGCTTTTTTAGATGCCGTCTTGTTTGGCGCAGCAGGTGTTGCGGCATAAACCGGAGAAAAACCAGCCAGACTCCCATGCAGAATGAAACTGGTTACCAGACAACTGGCAAAAAACACTGGTAGTTTATGTATTCTATAATCCTTAGGCATTTTTCCCTGACCGCTTTTAGTATTTATTGTTTAGTATCTGTCTTTAGAGGTGTAGCAATAAGACCTCAGACTGCCCTGCCCGTTCAACGGTCAGGCGTATCTGTTGCGCCGTATTAAATTCAGTCATCAAATCATACAGGACTTTGGGATCTTCCAGTGTTCGCCCGTTCACAGCCGTGATGATATCGCTGTCTCGAATCCCCAGTGAACGCATCAACTGTCGATCATTATGTGACAGACGATAGCCCTTGATACGGCCCTGTGAGAGTACCGGCTCAATACGCACCTGTTGCCAGAGCTTTTGCGGGTCATTGATCAGCGTTTCCCGTAAGGCGCGCAGCTTTTCTGCTGAATCTGCACCGGCTTCACGTACCGGCAGATTTTGATTAATTGAATGCTCAGAGACTGCATTCTGTGGCAGCTCATCACGAGGAAGGTGCAACGACTCAAAGCGGCCATTTCGCTCCAGAATCACCTTGTCTTCATAGATAGCATGAACCCTGGCACCGCCAGGCACGGTCGCGCCGACCTTATATAAGGCTTCATCACCCTTGGCATCGGCAATAATAGCCATGGCCCGCTCCGGCACATCGGCAAATAACCCACGCAGGATCAGATTCAGTTTGGTCTTTTCGGCCGTAATTGGCGCGGCCTCGGTTGTCACCTGATTGGCCTGGCCAAATAAGTGGTGACTGACAGCGGTACGTAAACGCGGCGCGGACTCCTGCCCATTGACGGCACGTGACGCTGTGGATGTATTTTGGGGTATTCCTGGGCTGACTACCTGCAGGGTGAGATCAGAGGCCAACTTGCCGAGTAACAGAACACCCAGCAAGGCAAGCCAATCCGGCGCATGGGCTAACCATGTCTGCCAGGGCAAAGCCGCCATACGTGACAGCCACTGGGTTGTCATCTGATCTAAAGCCTTAACATTCATATGATTTCAATCTACGTGAGCCCGCTGTATGGCGCAAGCATCGCCAGAACCAATATAGCAGACCTTAAAGCCTTTATATAATCAATTAGTTATTGAGTTTAGTTAATTCTGTGCATTAAATAAAGTTCATAGCTATCAATTACATAATGAAAAGTTTGCCGTAAAAAGATGACGCACTACTGACAAATATTGTCACTTATTGCCCCACACAAACCTTACTTTTACTGCCGAGCAAGGCTTCGAACCAGGCAGTAAACTCCAACCCTGTCACAGATTATGAAACCACGCGGCCAAACATACTTCCTACACCCTTCCTAACTCACTGTTTTATCTGAACATTATTTCTAGCACCGAATTCGGCGACATGCAGGCGACACAACTGTCTCCATCCTGGCACGCAACCTGCTCTAGGCTAACCATCTCAGGTTTTTTACCCGCGCATTCGGAAATGTTCCGGAACACCAGGGAGTGATGCGCTGAGGAAGGAATTTATATAACTACTACCCTGATAATGAGGAGAGTTCCATGAAGC
>JAOUPA010000259.1 GCA_029880105.1 Gammaproteobacteria bacterium | reverse complement strand
GGCACTTAAATCATTATCAATATAAGCTGAAAGCCTCTCAGCGGATATTTTTTCATTGTTAGTCTTCATCGTCTTACTCACTCTCGGCTACCGAGCTTACTTTCAAGTTTATTTTCAGGATGTACCCGGAAAATGTTTGATCACACACTGCTAGTGTTATGACTATAGTCATCAAGCAATGGTTCCAGTTTTTCATCAATCGCTTCACGTGCCCGGAATATACGGGAGCGTACAGTGCCAATCGGGCAATCCATGGCTACCGCGATATCTTCATAACTCAGCCCCTCGATCTCACGCAGGGTAATCGCTTCACGTAAATCAGGTGGCAACTGGCTGAGCGCCTGATTAATATTGACCTGAATTTCACTGGCCAGTACCTCGCGTTCGGGTGTCGCGTAATCCTTCAGCCAGTCACTGGCACCATAATCTTCGGCTTCCTGAATATCCAGGTTGCTACCTGACGCCTTCCGCCCCATCGAAACCAGGTGGTTTTTTGCGGTATTAATGGCGATACGATATATCCAGGTATAAAAGGCACTGTCACCCCTGAAATTGGGCAAGGCCTTATAAGCCTTGATAAAGGTATCCTGCACCACATCAGGCACATCAGCCGAGTTGCGCAAAAAACGCGCCACCAGCTTACTGACCCTTAGCTGGTATTTAAGCACCAGCAAATCAAATGCCTTTTTATCACCCTGTTGCACACGCTCAACCAGCGCCTGATCAACACTTCGTTCATCGCCCATTCAGGCATTTCCTCCAAAAGCGACCCGATTCGCAAAAATGCCTTCACAGTCTGACTTGCTGTGGCAACATCATCCGCTAATAGTTCAAATTTTTTATAGATCGGCCTATTATCAAACTATAATTACAATACTTGCAACACAAACACGCCCGGAAACCACTATATCATCATGGCCATCTCTCACCATCACGATGTTCTTATCATAGGCGGTGGCGCGGCAGGCCTTAGCCTGGCCCTGCGAGTGGCCGATCACGCCTCGGTTGCAATTATTACCAAGACTCCAGACAAAGATGGCAGCACATACTATGCGCAGGGCGGTATTTCATCAGTCGTCACCAGTCAGGATTCTTTTGAATCACATATTGCCGACACCATTAAAGCCGGTGCCGGTCTATGCAACCCTGAAACAGTTAAATTCACCATTGAGCATGGCCCGGAAAATATCCAGTGGTTACAGGAACTGGGCGTACCATTCAGCAAGGAAACCTCGGACACTGGCAGGCGTAAGCTACATCTAACCCGTGAAGGTGGCCATAGCCAACGGCGTGTTATCCACGCAGCAGATGCCACCGGTAAAGCACTTTCTGATACCCTGTTCAACCATGTCGAACACCACAAATCGATCCGGATTTTTACCAATCATATCGCCGTTGACCTGGTCACTTCGCTAAAACAGGGGCTAAGCACAAAAGAGGACAACCATTGTATCGGTGCCTATGTCCTGAATAAAAATACTGGTCATGTAGAAACCTTCCACGCCCGCCATGTAGTTATTGCCACTGGCGGCGCCAGCAAGGTCTATCTCTACACTAGCAACCCGGATGGCTCTACCGGTGACGGTATCGCCATGGCCTGGCGTGCAGGTTGCCGGGTTAGCAATATGGAATTTAACCAGTTTCATCCCACCTGCCTGTATCACCCTGAGGCGAAATCATTTTTAATTACCGAGGCCATGCGTGGCGAAGGCGGTCATTTACTACTACCTGATGGCTCACGTTTTATGCAGCGCTTTGATGAGCGCGGAGAGCTGGCGCCTCGCGACATCGTTGCTCGCGCCATCGACCATGAAATGAAACGACTGGGCACCGCCTGTGTTTATCTCGACATCAGCCACCGGCCGGCCGCATTTATTCGTTCTCATTTCCCGACCATCTACAAGCGCTGCCTCGAGTTCGGTTTTGATATCACCAAAGAACCCATCCCGGTGGTACCCGCCGCCCACTACACCTGCGGCGGTGTAATCACCAACTTGAAGGGACAGGCCGATATCAATGGTCTCTATGTCATCGGTGAGGCCTCACAAACAGGTCTGCATGGTGCCAATCGTCTGGCCAGTAATTCACTGCTGGAATGCCTGGTGTTCGCCGAAGCGGCCAGCATGGATATCATTGAAAAACTAAAATTGCCGGCAAAAAAATTCAAAATCGCTCCCTGGGACGAAAGCCGCGTCACCGATTCAGATGAGGAAGTCGTGGTCTCACACAACTGGGATGAACTGCGCCGTTTTATGTGGGACTACGTCGGCATCGTGCGGACCAATAAACGACTGGAACGTGCCATGCGCCGAATCAAGTTGCTGCAACATGAGATTGATGAGTATTACAGCAACTTCCGTATCACCAGTGACCTCATCGAGTTGCGTAATCTGGCGCTGGTGGCAGAGCTGATCGTACGCTGTGCCATGGAGCGCAAGGAAAGTCGTGGCCTGCACTTCTCTCTGGATTACCCTACCGCCAAAGAAGACAGTATCGCAAAAAAAACCATATTAAAGC
>JAOUPA010000258.1 GCA_029880105.1 Gammaproteobacteria bacterium | reverse complement strand
GCCCAGGAATTATTGCAGCAAACCGATAAACTAATTATGACCGTGCCTGAGGTAAAGAGGGTCTTCGGCAAGGTCGGCAGAGCTGAAACCGCCACCGACCCGGCACCGTTGACCATGATCGAAACCACGATCCAGCTCAAGCCACGTGATCAGTGGCGTGCAGGTATGACCACGGAGAAGCTGAAACGTGAGCTGAATGAGCGTATCCAGATACCGGGCCTGACCAATGCCTGGGTAATGCCGATCAAAAATCGTATCGACATGCTGGCCACAGGTATCAAGACCCCGGTGGGTATTAAGGTGGCAGGTACAAATCTGGATACGATTCAGGAGATTGGCCAGCAGATCGAAGCGGTGATCCAGGATGTGCCCGGTACGGCTTCGGTTTATTCCGAGCGTGTAGCGGGTGGGCGTTATGTTATGGTTGATATCGATCGTCAGGCGGCCGCACGTCTGGCACTGAATATTGCCGATGTGCAGGAGGTGGTGCGCCTTGCGCTGGGTGGCATGCAGGTGGCGCAGACGGTTGAGGGGTTGGAGCGCTATCCCATCAATATCCGTTATCCGCGGGATGTCCGGGATTCACTGGAAAAGCTGCGTAACCTACCGATTGTGACGCCTACGGGCGCGCATATTCCCCTGGCCGAGGTGGCAGATATTCGTATTGAGGCTGGTCCCGGGCTGATCAAAACCGAAAATGCACGCCTGAATGGCTGGATTTATATCGATATTGAAGGCCGTGACCTGGGATCTTATGTGGAACGGGCACAGCGGGCGGTGAGTGAGGATGTAAAGCTGCCGCCTGGGTACTCTATTTCCTGGTCAGGGCAGTATGAATATATGGTTCGTGCCAAAGAACGATTATCAACAGTTGTTCCTATCACATTGATAATTATCATTTTATTGCTTTATCTGAGTTTCAGGGATTTTACCGAGGTGATGATCATTATGGGTACCTTGCCGCTGGCGCTGGTCGGGGGGCTCTGGCTGCTTTACCTGCTCGATTACAACATGTCTGTTGCCGTAGGGGTGGGGTTTATTGCACTGGCTGGGGTGGCTGTTGAAATCGGCGTGGTCATGCTGGTCTACCTGAATCAGGCGTTTGAAGCTCGAGTTAGCCTTGCCGAGCAGGAAGGGCATCCCCTCACTATAGAAAATATACGTTCAGCGGTAATTGAAGGCGCTTTATTGCGAGTTCGTCCCATTATTATGACAGTTTCTGCCATAATAGCGGGGTTATTGCCAATAATGCTGGGTAGCGGCACGGGCTCAGAGGTGATGCGCCGCATTGCTGCGCCTATGGTGGGCGGTATGTTAAGTGCTACAATCTTGACTTTGGTAGTCTTACCGGCAATTTTTTTGATATGGAAAAGTCGATTATTGGCGAGTAATGCGCGTTAATAGCAAAAAAATAACAATAAAAAAACAAAATAGTAAAGATTCGAAATGGAGAGGTTAGATGATAGTTCCTGTAATTCTATCGGGTGGTTCCGGAACCCGATTGTGGCCGCTGTCGAGAAAAATGCATCCCAAACAGCTGCTGCCGCTGCTCAATGAAACCACCTTGCTGCAGGATACCGTTAACCGCTTCAAAAATGCCACCGAAATAAATCACGCAGTTGTCATCTGTAACGAAAGCTACCGCTTTATGGTAGCTGAGCAGGTCAGGCAGTCTGCAATGAAAAGCGTGGATATTATTCTGGAGCCGTTTGGGCGCAATACAGCACCTGCAATCGCACTGGCTGCATTTAACGCCCTGCAGGCAGAGCAGGATCCAGTTCTGCTCGTTTTACCTGCTGATCATGACATCAGGGATGTGAAGAGATTTCTTGATGCAGTAAAAATAGGCCAGAAACAAAGTGAAGCGGGTAATCTGGTGACTTTTGGTATTGTGCCAGATAAGCCAGAAACAGGTTATGGTTATATTAATGCTGGTGATTCAATTGGTGAGAACTGTTATTTAGTTGCCGGCTTTGTGGAAAAACCAGATAGAGCAACCGCTGAAGGTTATATAGAGCAGGGCAGTTACTACTGGAACAGTGGTATGTTTATGTTCAAGGCGTCGACCTATCTGGAAGCACTGGAGCGCCTGGCGCCAGACATGTATGTGGCCTGTCAGAGTGCCTATGCAAAATCTCAAAAAGATATGGATTTCATCCGTATTGATGAGGTCGCATTCGAAGCATGCCCAAGTGACTCAATCGATTACGCCATTATGGAAAAAGTCGAGAACGCCGTCGTAATCCCCGTGGATATAGGCTGGAGCGATGTGGGTTCGTGGGCTGCATTACAGGACATTGCTGATGCAGATGCAATGAATAATACACTCATCGGTGATGTTGAATGTGAGGCATCAGGTGGATGCTATATTCGAGCTGAATCAAAACTGGTGGTTGCGTTGGGCGTGGATGATTTAATCATTGTCGATACTGCTGATGCACTACTGGTTGCGCATCGGGAAAAAGTACAGGATATAAAAAAAATCGTTGAGAAATTGGGTAATGATGGCCGTGAAGAAATCCTGT
>JAOUPA010000257.1 GCA_029880105.1 Gammaproteobacteria bacterium | reverse complement strand
CGCGAATGGTGTACACATGCTCGTAACCATGCGACATGAAATGGCTTTGGGCCATAATAAAATCACAGGCATGGTTGAAAGTATGCGCATCAACTTCCAGCCTGTCTTTGTTACTTCACTGACTACTGTACTCGGTTTTCTCAGCCTGAACTTCAGTGATGCGCCACCGTTCCATGATCTTGGCAACATCGCCGCCATCGGTGTTGCCGCTGGCTTTATACTCTCAGTCACTTTTCTACCTGCGATGGTTGCAATCCTGCCCGCTTACTCACGTAAGGAAGTCGTTGGCAAACAGGCACTCGGTAACTTTGGTGAGTTTGTTATAAAGCACCATCACCGCCTGCTCATCGGCACGGCCCTGTTAAGTATTATTCTGGTTTCACTAGTACCCAAAAACGAACTCAATGATATTTTTGTTAACTATTTCGACGAGACCGTCGAGTTCAGGCTCGACTCAGATTATGCCGCCAAACATTTAACTGGCGTATATTATGTTGACTTCTCCCTGACATCAGCTGAAACAGGTGGAATCAGTGATCCGAACTTCCTGAATAAAACAGAAAAATTCTCACAATATCTACGCTCACTACCCGGTGTTATCCACGTACACACAATCACTGATACATTTAAACGCCTGAACAAGAACATGCATGGCGATGACCCGGCCTGGTACAGGCTACCCGATCAACGTGATATGGCCGCACAATATTTATTGCTGTATGAAATGTCACTGCCTTATGGGCTCGACCTGAATAACCAGATCGACGTCAGTAAAAGCGCGACAAAAATTGCTGTCACTCTCGACACACTTTCTTCAAATGAAATACTACAGTTCGAAGAAACCACCGAGAAATGGTTAAAAGAAAACCTGCCCGATATCGAAGCCGGGGCAACCGGCCCTACATTGATGTTCGCCCACATCGGAAAACGCAACATTCATAGTATGCTCATTGGCACCACCGTTGCACTTATTTTGATTTCGATAACATTGATATTCTTTATGAAATCACTCAAATATGGCCTGATTAGCCTTATCCCTAATATCCTGCCCGCAGCCGCAGCCTTTGGCCTATGGGCAATTTATTCTGGACAGGTAGGTCTTGCACTCTCCGTTGTTACTGGCATGACGCTGGGAATAGTCGTTGACGACACCGTACATTTTCTTAGTAAGTACATTCGTGCCCGAAAGGAAAAACACCTGAATGCTGAAGAGGCTGTGCGTTATGCCTTTAATAGTGTCGGCATCGCCCTGTTAGTTACCTCTGTAGTGCTAATCGCCGGTTTTATGATACTGGCACAATCTCATTTCGTACTTAACTCTGAAATGGGGCTGGTCACCAGCACTGTTATCGCACTGGCACTGGTGCTCGACTTTATGCTACTACCACCACTGTTAATGAAATTAGATGGAGATAAAAAATGAATACAAAAATCCTCATACCAGTTTTAATAATCAGCTTCGGCTTAACCGGTTTTAATTCATTTGCCGAAACCTCTGTCGAAACACCGGAAGTCAAAGGGCTTGCCGTCGCTATTGAAACCGACAGGCGTGATAACGGCTTTGGTGATTCCACCGCTGACATGACCATGGAGCTTCGCAATAAACAGGGTGATACCAGCGTACGTCAGATCAGAATCAAAGCACTCGAAGTGCAAGGCGACGGTGACAAATCAATGTCGATCTTCGATGAACCTGCTGATGTCAAAGGCACCGCCTTCCTTACCTTCTCACACGCACTCGAACCTGATGAGCAATGGCTCTACCTGCCATCGCTGAAACGCGTTAAGCGCATCAACTCAAAAAATAAATCCGGTCCATTCATGGGCAGCGAATTTGCCTACGAAGACATTTCTTCACAGGAAGTTGCCAAATACACCTACAAATATTTGCGTGATGAAACTATCAATGGCATCGACTGTTTTGTCATCGAACGGTATCCCGCCTATGAACACTCAGGTTACACGCGCACCGTTGGCTGGATCAACAAGGCCGAATACCGACCTGAGAAAATTATATTTTATGACCGCAAGGACACGCTGCTAAAAACCCTGACCTTTTCAAATTATAAAAAATACCTGGATCAATACTGGCGTGCTGATAAGCAGGAGATGGAGAATCACCAGACTGGCAAAAGCACCGTGCTATCGTGGAGTAATTATCAGTTTAAAACCGGCCTCACCGATGATGACTTTAGCCAGAACAGTTTGAAGCGGGCTAAATAAGTTATCAAGATGCGCACTTTTTTATCTCTGACCATTCTGTGTTCGACTATCTTAAGTGCAACATCCAATGCTGCTGAGCTTTCCGGCAATATTAGCGTACAAGGCCGCCTTTTCACTAACGACCCATTAGACACAGCTCAACACAATCAGTACAGCAGTATTGCACTCGAACCCGAACTCTATCAGCCATGGAATGACAGCAACCAGCGCCTGACCTTGCATGCGTTTTATCGCCACGACCAGTACGATGAAGAACGCAGCCATGGCGATATTCGCGAGTTGTCATGGCTCGGTGTCTTTGATG
>JAOUPA010000256.1 GCA_029880105.1 Gammaproteobacteria bacterium | reverse complement strand
TGACAGGAGGCGCAGGACTGTCCCTGTGGGTTTGAGAGACGAGTTTCGAAAAACAACTGCTTACCGATTTGTTCTGCTGGATTCAGCCCATCTGCGGGTGCCTGAGCGACTAGCAGGCTTGTCCCTGCCAGGCTCATAATCATCCATAATCTTTTGAAATACATATTGTTACCATACTATTAACGAACGATAATATAGATTATAATGAGAATGATTATTATTTACAATATTTAAAACTGAGATTTCTTCTTCCCGGGCCTATGCCGTACAATCCCGCCCCATGCCCTTACTCAGCCTCTCAGACGTTTCCCTGGCCTATGGCCATCACCCGCTCCTGAAACAGGTCGACTTTCAGATCGACAAGGGCGAGCGCGTCTGTCTGGTGGGACGCAACGGCACCGGTAAATCCACCCTGTTTCGTGTTATCTCCCATCAGGCTGAACCGGATGAGGGGGAGGTATGGCGCAAGGACACCTTACGCGTGGCCTACCTGGAACAGGAGGTGCCCACCGACTCAGCCGACACCATTTACCAGGTAGTGGCCTCTGGTCTGGGTGAGATGGGTCAGCTACTGACGGATTATCACAATGCCGTTCACCATGTCGGTGATGAGTTGTCACTCGACAGGCTGCATGAGCTACAACACCGCATCGAGGTGCAGGATGGCTGGAATATCAACCAGAAGGTAGAAACCATCCTCAGTCGGCTTGATCTCGATGCAGATAAAAAACTCATCGACTGTTCAGGTGGTATGCGCCGACGCGTGCTGCTGGCGCGCGCCCTGGTGAGTGAACCGGATCTGCTGTTACTCGATGAACCAACCAACCACATGGACATTGCTGCCATCACCTGGCTGGAAGAGTACCTGTTAAATTTTAAAGGTGCGTTAATATTCATTACCCATGACCGTACCTTCCTGAGTCACCTGGCCACACGCATCATTGAACTTGACCGAGGCGCGCTGAGCTCTTTCCCCGGCAGTTACGATGCCTATCTGACTAAAAAGGCCGAGCTGCTGGAGGCGGAAGAACGCGCCAATGCCAAGTTTGATAAAAAACTCTCAGAACATGAGGTATGGATCCGTCAGGGGATCAAGGCACGCCGGACGCGCAATGAAGGCAAGGTACGACGTCTACAGGAAATGCGCCGTCAGGCCGGTGAACGCATTAAACAGCAGGGTAAGGTCAATTTCAGCCTGAACAGCAGTGAGCAATCGGGCAAGATCGTGGTTGACCTCAGGCATATCCATTTTCAGTATGATGATACGCCCATTATCAATGATCTTTCGAGCCGTATCATGCGCGGCGATCGTATCGGCATCATTGGGCCCAATGGTTCAGGTAAAAGTACCCTGTTAAAAATCATTCTTGGGGAATTAAAACCACAGCAGGGTGACATGGTCATGGGCACCAAGCTGCAGCTGGCCTATTTTGATCAGCATCGTGGTGATCTCGATCCTGAAAAAACTGTACGCGACAACATCAGTGAAGGCAGTGATCATGTGATGGTCCGCGGTCGCTCACGTCATGTGATCAGCTACCTGCGTGATTTTCTTTTTCCGCCAGAACGTATCGACTCGCCGGTCAAGATCCTGTCCGGTGGTGAGCGTAATCGACTATTACTGGCTAAAATCTTTCTCCAGTCGGCCAATCTCATGGTGCTGGATGAACCGACCAACGACCTGGATGTTGATACGCTCGAACTACTGGAAGATCTGCTGTCTGATTATGATGGCACTCTGCTACTGGTCAGTCATGATCGTGCCTTTCTCGACAATGTCGTAACCTCGACCATTGCCTTTGAAGGTAATGGTGAGGTACATGAATATGTAGGTGGATATGAAGACTGGTTACGC
Source organism: Gammaproteobacteria bacterium (assembly GCA_029880105.1). GTDB lineage: Bacteria > Pseudomonadota > Gammaproteobacteria > SZUA-229 > SZUA-229 > LH-M37. Next base: position 693 of record JAOUPA010000256.1, on the reverse strand, counting down.
CAGACCCGCAGTCGCCAGCAAGAGGAGAAAGACTCACCGCCTAAAGCTGTTGAACAAAAACAAACAAATTCAACCACGCCCAGATCCAAACAGAAACTCAGTTATAAAGATCAGCGTGAACTGGATAGCCTGCCTGGCCAGATAGAACAACTGGAAAACGAACAGAGCAAGCTCCAGCTGGAAATGGCCCAGCCTGGATTTTACCAACAGGCAAGTGAAAAAATAAAACACACCCTGGAACGGGTAGAACTGATTGAGCAGGAACTGGCCGTGGCCTTTGAGCGTTGGGAATACCTGGACGGTATCGGTAAATAAGGGTTTTTTTCTAACTAATCTGCACAGCTTAAAAGCTCTGTGATCTTCCCGCTGGCAAGGATCTGACCCAGGTCGTCTGCACAATCCGTGCATCTGAACTGGCGCGATGACGTTTCAGGCCTGACTCATGAATCACGATATTGCGTGTCGCTTCCCAGATCGTTTTCTGGTCGTCAGTGATAATATCGTCAAGCTGTGTCAGCTGAAATTTCTGCCGAATGCCCGCCTGATCAAACAACATTGTCAGCCATTTATTGTCATCTTCCCAGCGATCCGAATAGACTGTCTGGTTCTCCAGATGTTTGTTCAGTTGTCTGGCGACATACTCACCGTTCATCCCAAATCGATCCGCCGTTTTCCTGCTTAGCCCGTGTAGCC
>JAOUPA010000070.1 GCA_029880105.1 Gammaproteobacteria bacterium | reverse complement strand
CATCCATATCACCATCATTATCAATATCTGCAGTATCGATATCATATGTATTCTGGATGCTATTCGAAATATTCTGACCGACAACACCAGAGAATGGCGTAGAGGTTTTATTGTTCAAGTAGAGTTTATTGCTTGCACCACTATTACCAGCAACAACATCAAGCCAGCCATCACCATTTACATCAGCGAGCTTAATGGCATAAGTATCGTCCGCATCAGTTGATATTGCTGAAGACACTGAAAAAGGAATATCTGTACCATTGTTAAGTAATACGACATTCAATCCGAACCCTGCTAGAACAATATCTATATCACCATCTTGATCAACATCTCCTGAATCAATATCTGTAACCCATGCCCCCGCATTAACCACCATGGTGTTGTTATTAGAAAAAGGTATATTTGTTCCGTTACTTAAAGATATATATATTGCACCATCGACTGCACCAGCAATAGCATCCAAATAACCATCCGAATTCACATCTGCCAGATGAATACTTCTTGTATCCTTTGAATATAAGGACACATCCGAAGCAATAGTCCGTAATGGACCAAATCCAACTGATGTAGCCTTCCTTTGCGCCTGCTCAATACGTCCCAGTCTTGTGGACCAATTTGCTATCGTTGCCGGGTCTTTAAGAGAGGAGTCTGTAAAATCTTCGGTAAATGGCAAGCCAGGCGTAGCTGCAAATGAATGTATCTGATGTAACAGAAATATAGTGGCAACTAGTACCGCTGGATTAGCAATAACTGACTTCAGATATGAAAATGTTAAATCCAGTTTTTTTCGTAAAAGCATGCAAACAATCCCTCGACAAACACTGTAGCGCTACCAAATGTTATTGTTGTATGCGCGTACGGATAGATATAACGTGAAAAGAATACCATAATAAAAACTATTGCAAATAGATAATTTCGTACAATCATTTGCAGTTTTTGATTCAAATCATATATTTTTTAATCTAGCTACTAGATACTTGAATTTATTTATATTCTGATTATATTGGTGACTCATGATTCATCACCATATTACTTTCATGTATCATCATTTAAGATAAGTATTAACAAAAATTAAAGGAGTTGTTGCCGCAATGCTTCTCTTAAAATGGATATTAAATAATAAATATATACGTCTGATTTTACTGTCTTTTCTTTGCGCTGTCTCATTCAATGCCAATTCAGTCAATGATATTCAGTCATCTGTTGAAGGAAAAATCTTACACAAACAGGGGCACGTGCAAATTCATGACATCATAAGCAATAAATGGGTTCAAGCAAAACCCGGCAGCCCAGTTCATTCTGGCGATACCATAAAAACAGGTGCTAATGGTAAGGCACACTTATTAATGTCTGATGAGACCATCATGCAGATTGGTCAGAGTTCAGAATTAAAAATACACCATGTTGCTAAAAATGCTGGTTGGTTTGGACAATCAGCCATTGCAAAATCTATCAAAAGTGCATCACGCTCTGTCTTTAGCCTTATTTCAGGAAAATTATGGGCCAGAAATAAAAACAAGAACATACGCACCGACTTTAATACCACCACAGCTACAATCGGCATCCGTGGTACTGAACTGGTCATTGAAGCAGGTGAAGATGGCTCTGTTAGCTCAACAGTAGTCGAAGGAATGGTCGAAGCCAGCAATGAATATGGCAGCATTATTGGTGAAGCCGGCAACCAGATCTCAATCAAGCCGGGGCAGGTACCGAGTAAATCCATTCTGTTAAATCCCGAAGATGCAGTTCAATGGACACTTGTTATTCCATCACTTATCCGCATCGAGGATTTTTCTACAAAAAAGATATCAGTCGATATACTTCAACTATTGCAGGTTGAAGATTATGCAGCCGCTTCGATTGCCGTGAACAAGCAACTTGCTCGTGATGCTTATAATAAGCATTTGCAATTACTGGATGCCGCACTTGATATTTTTAACAATGAACCCAAAAGAGCTCGCAACAAACTTAATAAATTGGCGCCAAACATGATAGATAGTGCTTTACTATCACGTGCACTTGCCACGACAAATATCTTACTCGGCGACAAAGATGCAGCAAAAAAAGCCGCTGCACATGCAGTAAGAATAGAGACTGAGCTTGCCACAAACCATATAGTCATGGCCTATGTAGAACAGGCATGCTTTGATCTTGAGTCCGCCATGCAGTCTATCAAAGCTGCACTTCGCATCGAGCCAGATAATATCCAGGCCATTGTAATGCTGGCCCAGCTGCAATTTGGTAGTGGCGCGGTCGAACAGTCAATGGCTACCTTGCTGAACGCCCACAATAAAAATCCGAAAAATGCCGACATCAATAACCTTGCCGGCTTTGTATTACTGGCACAACGTAAGCTTGATGATGCCAAAAATGCTTTCAAAATCGCAATACAGAATAATGCCAGTGCCGCCGAGTCCCACATGGGCCTTGCCCTGATTTACATGAGAGAGGGCAACACCGAACAGGCCCTGGAAGAAATCACCACTGCAGTAGCCCTTGATCCACAGCGTTCGCTGTTTTTAAGTTACTGGGGCAAGATGCTCTACCAGATCAAGCGTTTTGATAAGGCACTGGATATGTTCGATCACGCGGCTCTACTGGATAAAAACGACCCAACCCCGGTATTTTATAAATCCATTATCCTGAGTGATCTCAACCGACCAGGTGAAGCCATCGAGGCACTAAACAAGGCTGTGGCACTCAATGATAATAGGGCAGTGTATCGCTCACGTTTCCTGCTTGACCAGGATCTCGCGGTACGCAATGTCGATCTGTCCATTTTATATAATCAACTAGGTCTGAGCCGCACCGCTGAAAGAAAGGCCGTAGCCGCAATCAAGTCCGATTACAGCAACTACAGCGGCCACCTGTTTTACTACGGCGCACTCAGTGCCTATGACGATCGTTCCTATCCAGCCGGCTCTGAAGCCCTGCTGGCGCGTATGCTGATGCCTGCCAACGTGAATACCTTTAACACTTTTAATGATTACACCACCTTTTTTGAACAACCTGAAATCGGTGGTCAGCTGACAGCAAGGGGCGGCAACTTTGGTACGATTGGTGGCGACCTGATTATTTATGGCTCCGCGCCCGAGAGTGACTTTGCCTATAACGTCGGCATTTTTAGTGACAAGACCGATGGCTGGCGCGAGACCAACTCCGAGGAAACTAAATCAGCTGCCTTTATCGGTAAATGGCAGGCCTCCGACGACAACGGCTTCCTGTTATCTACCATCTTCTCTGAATATCACCAGAAGGACAGGGGTGAACAGCGCTATGAATTCGATAGCTTGTCGGATACCGAGGACGAATTAAATCTGGAAATGACAGCTTTTGAACTTGGCTACAATTACAGGGTTTCACCAACCAGTCATTTTCTAGTTTACGCCACCCATCAAAATAACTCCGGTGACTTTGTTCAATCAAACTTGACCTTAGTCGCACCACCAGCTTTATACACTGATGATGAGGTCATGGGTGAGTTTGAACGCCCATATTCCCAGCTACAAATGCAGTATATGAGTAAATCAACTAACCACCAGCTTATTACTGGGCTATTAGGCTTTACAGGAAGCACCAAGCAGGAAAATGGCTTTAATGACGTTAATGCCGTTGACTGGGGTACACAACCACCAACAATACTTGACCCATTAACTCTTTTTGATGTTGCCATCCCTAGCCATGAACTCGATATCAGCTTTTTCAGTGTCTACATACAGGATAACTGGCAAGTGAGGGAAGATTTCATCATTGAGGCCGCTATCTACTTCGACAAGATGGAGAATGCCAACGCCTTTACCAACACCACCTGGGAGATCAAGGAGACCAGCCCACGGCTTGGTATGATCTGGAACGCCACAACCAGAAACACCTTCCGTCTTTCTGCATTCCAGTATGTGCTGCCCTTTGTTAGCTCACGGCTCGACCCGGTCGATGTCGCCGGTGTGCCCATTTTCCGCAATACCGAGGAGGGCGCCATCATCAAAGAGGCAAATCTGGTCTGGGAATATGAAACCGATGATGGCATCTTCTCAATTGGCGCCTTTAACATGGAAAAAGAAGTACCTGACAGTACCGGTGTTACAGAAGGTAGCATGTCAGGCGCTGATGTATACTTCGAAACCCTGTTCAACCCCTCAACCGGCCTGAACCTGAGCTATCGATACCAGACAATCGAGGACCTGAACAATGTCACACTCAATCGTGACGATCACCTGTTTGCTATCTCAATTCGCCACCAACGTGCTAATGGTGTTTCCATGGGCATCAAAGACACTTACAGAAATATGAATTTCGAAGACAACAGGGATTCCCCTTATATTCGTACACTGGACCTGGATATCGCCTATGAATTCGACAACAAGGCAGGAAAGATAGCACTCGAAGTCAAAAACGCGCTTGATGCCGAGTTCAACTGGGTTACCGACCGCTTTGTCCTTGAAAGTCGTAATCCGGCACGTGAGTTCCTGCTCACTGCCACTGTTAACTTCTAGATTACGAATCCAGTTATAATCATGCAATGTCTTCAGGTTCTAAAAAAGTTATTTATGCTGCGCTGGCGGGCAATACATTAATCGCCATCACCAAGTTTACGGCGGCGGCAATCACGGGTAGTTCGGCGATGCTCTCTGAGGGCATCCATTCTCTGGTTGATACCGGCAACCAGATTCTGCTACTTCATGGCATGAAGCAGGCACAAAAGCCTGCCGATGAGCACTTTCCTTTTGGCCACGGCAAGGAGATCTATTTCTGGAGTTTCATAGTTGCCATGCTGATTTTTGCGCTGGGTGGCGGTATTTCGATTTACGAGGGTATCGTTCATATCCAGCACCCCGAGGCAATCAGCAATCCCATGATCAACTACATTGTACTGGGGCTGGCCATTCTGTTTGAAGGCGCTGCCTGGTGGCTGGCGTTGCGTGAATTCAGCCGGGCAAAGGGTAAATGGGGCTATGTCGAGGCAATCCAGCGCGCCAAAGACCCCTCCATTTTTGTCGTGCTGTTCGAAGATTCCGCTGCCATGCTTGGCCTTCTGGTGGCACTGGTCGGTATAGCATTGAGCCAGGCGACAGGCATCCTTTATTTTGATGGCATCGCCTCTGTACTCATTGGCTTTATTTTGATTAGTACTGCGGTCTGGCTGGCCTATGAAACCAAAGGATTACTGATTGGAGAAAGCGCGAATTCTATAATAATCAAAGATATAAGAGACATTGTTAACTCCAATTCTTTTGTTGAGTGTGTCAATGAAGTACTAACCATGCACATGGGCCCGGATTTTATCCTGGTCAATATCAGCGTCAATTTCCGGGATGACAGTACTGCCGGTGAAATTGAGACGGTGATTGCAGGCATCGATCAGCGTATTAAGTTAACGCACCCGCAGATCAAGCGGATATTTATTGAAGCCGAAAATCGCGGGCTGTGCGAGAGCAGTGAAATCGCATCCTACTAGGTATTAGTACCAAACCAGAAGTTTTCGTCTTTCTCCAGAAATTCCTTCCAGTCCATGTAGTGTGAACCGTCACAGGAGAAGGTGAGACTGACTTTTCCATTGAAGATATTGATTGAAGCCGAGCGCAGGTAGAAGGTTTCATCAGTGAAGCGCAGTTTTTTCATGGCCCTAAGGATTGCACCGATGCGATTGGCCGGTATCAGAGCATCCTTGGGATAGGGTCGTGCCGGATACAGCAGGCAGACATCAGGATCACTCAGTGCTTCATGGTCGAGAATGCGGTATCGGTAGGGGTCATCGATAAACCAGATGGTGGCACGTGAGCTGGAGAAATGCAGCACAGTCTGGAACATGCCACGTTCTTTCATTAACTCCCTGATAATCGCAATGCCAACATCAAAATTTTTATCCAATGGACTATCGACACGGCGTTGATGGAACACCGCACTACGAATCGCCGGGTCACCCTTGATTTGCTGCCAGCCTGCCTTTTCTTCATAAACACTGCCAGTAACGGGTAGGTCACGAAGGTCAAAATCGGCACCGATGTAACCCAGTGTTACGCCATCACGGTGAACCACCTGCAGGGCGGTGATCGATGGTCGACTGGCACGCAGGCTCAAATAGGCGTCAGAAAGCAGAAAACCCCATGAAGGCACCGGCTCACACATATAGGGACGGTGCGAGCGGTCACGCTCAAAGTGCTCGGGCATCAGGCCTTTTTTACTAACATTATCCGAAACCTGGATGCCACAGGTATCGAGCGCATAGAGAAACAGGCAGTTGGGCACTTTTTCAAAATTATCGAGCAGGATTTTGTCGAGTGCTTCGCGATCTGGCCAAACAGCCTCGCAGGCCTCAGATATATTGGTGAGTGGTGTCAGCAGGTTACGTGCGAGTTCAACACGCTGCTGGTTGACGGCATCTTTCCAGGTTTTTTTCATACTAAAATACAGGAAACAACGGTTTACTCACTAGTGCGACTAACTACAGGTGGGTTTAGCAAAACTGTGTACTGGCGCAGCATGTGTCCGTCTGGCCAGTCGATATCCAGCAGGAAATTCAGCGATGGTTCACGAATGGGCGAGGATGAAGTCACCTTGATAAAGAGCTGCCCATTCTCGTTCACGGCCTTAAATTTCAACGAGTTCAGTAAATGGGGACGATCAATACCTGCTTTCAGGAATTCTTCCTGTGAAGCCAGTTTAATAATCATGACTTCGGCATCTTCCGGTACGGCAGAGACCAGATTGATACGGGCATCCAGTTTCTGGTTCAGCGTTGAATCGACGTGAATATCACCCAGCCCCAGCGCATAAACGTAATTGGGCAGCAATAACACTGTAAAAATCAGAACAGGCAATAATTTACGCACCATATTTCTCCTGGTTATGTGAATTGATCCGGTGGCGCCATTGTATTTAAAAGCGCCCAACTAAACTATTATTTTTTCGTTAGTTTTTTGGCAAATTGAAGATTTATAGCGAATCCAGCAGGTGCTCGATACCCACCATCTCATTGTTTGCCAAATCCTCCACAGCCTTCCAGCTCATATCCGTTTCGAGCCGGTATGAGCCCTGAAAATTGTGCACAGGCTCGCCGCCCCATTCATTTGGTGACAGCATCGAGAAATACTGGTCACCATTGGCCTTGATGTACAGATGGTAGATCTTGCCGGGTATTTTCTTAAACTGGCAGTGCGCACGATGTAGGCGCTGGTTCTGCTGCGTTTCTTCCAGCACTTTTCGAGCTTCATCCTTGAGTTTGAGTATCGTGTCAGCAATCACCCTCAGTTTGGCGTGAGCTGTATTATTGGTCATGCTATCGGCCTGCTGAATTTCTCGCGCCAGGTCAACCAGGTCGAATCCCGGTGCCAACCGGCTGACTGGATAGGGCGCAGTATTATCAGACCCATGATGGATCAGTCTCGATTTATTTTCGCTTTGTTTGTTACTCATGGTGCAATTTTGCAGCATTCAACGATAAATTGCACCGAGGGTGATTGATTACTGTGGGTTATTCTGGACAATACCGTTATCATTCAGACTTTAAATTTTAACCCTCAAAGGATTAGCGTAATGCTGAAAACTATCAGCCGAATATTACTTACCGGATTCATCACCCTGGTACCTGTTATGCTGACCGCTTACCTGATGTACTGGCTGGCCGTAAGTTCCGAGCAGCTAATGGGCAAGATGCTGCACTGGGTTCTACCCGAGACATATTATTTCCCAGGGCTGGGTATGATCGTTGGCCTGCTGGTGATGTTTATCGTTGGCCTGCTGATGAAGGCCTACCTGATTCGGCGAATTTTCTCCCTGGGTGAAACCCTCCTGTATCGCCTGCCATTGATCAAATCAATCTATCGTGCTTTTCGCGACCTGTTTGATTTTATGTCACCACATAAGGAAGGCATGGGCCAGGTCGTTGCTGTCAATCTAAATGGTATTCAGGCGATTGGCTTTATCACGCAGGAAGATAAAACCCGCTTACCGGAGTGCTTTCATCAGGATAATGACTGTGTACTGGTGTATTTACCCATGAGTTATATGATGGGCGGCCACACCATTTTTGTACCGCGCGAGCAGGTAAAACCCATCGACATGAGTATGGATGAGGCGATGCGTTTTGTTCTGACTGCAGGTATTACCGGTAAATCATCACGTTAGGAAGCAACAATATGTCAGAATTAAAACTTGAAGGCAGTTGTTTGTGCGGCGAGGTGGCATATTCTGTTCAGTACAATATCAGCGAACAGACGCCCAGGTTTTATCATTGCCACTGTAAGCGCTGCCGCAAGGCAAGCGGCACCGGCCATGCCAGCCTGATTATTATCGGCCACTGTAGTCTACAGTGGCTAAAAGGCGAGGCCTTACTCAGCCGTTACAAGGTGCCTGAGGCTGAACGCTTCGCAACCTGTTTCTGTAAAAAATGCGGTAGTGCACTACCGCGCTACGATGAGCAGACTGGACGAGCCGTTATTCCTGCCGGCTCCCTCGATCACGATATTGATCTCCGGCCTCAGGCACGCATCTTCTGGGACTCACGTACCGAGTGGTCATGCAGCGATAATATCCCTGCCTATGCTGAGTACCCGGAATAGTTGATGATTAGTGAGCTGCTTCAGCTAACTCCGCTACAAATTTTCCTTTCCATCCTCATTATCTTTATCGCTTATGTGGTTAAAGGCCTGTCGGGCTTTGGCTCGGGACTTGTCGCTATACCTTTGCTGGCATTTTTATTCCCGCTTAAATTAATTGTGCCGGTTTTGGGCCTGCTGAGTTATAGCGGCACCATCATGCAGAGCCTGCAACTGAGAAAACAGGTGGTATGGCGCGATTTATTTCCACTGATTCCTTTTTCTGTAGCGGGTATCAGTATCGCTACCTGGTTACTGGTCAATATTGAAGCGCATCTACTAGCACTGGCGCTAGGTATTTTTGTCCTTAGTTACTCTATATATTCATTATTGGCGTTTAACATATCTGCAGGTAGTCGTCACTGGGCCATACTCGCGGGCAGTTTTGGTGGATTGGTCGGCGCACTGTTTGGCACAGGTGGGCCATTTTATGTAGTCTATTTTAAAATGCGCCAGCTAGATAAGGGCGCATTCAGGGCCACCATCGCCATGGTATTTCTGATTGACGGTGGCACGCGTATGTTAACCTATGCCAGTGCAGGTCTATTCACGCAGCAAGTAATAACGCTGATCGTGTTATTGTTCCCGGTCCTGGTCATCGCCATGTACGTTGGCAATCACCTGCATATTAAAATTAATCAGCATCGATTCAATCAGGTCATCAGCATTATGCTGTTTTTCAGCGGCATCATGCTGATTTACAAAGCGGTCAACTTCGGCTGATGTATAATCGTGCCATTAATGCCAATGACCAATATATAATCGAATGAATACCGACGATATCCTGCAAAAAGCCAGATCACTGATTGAAACTGAGCAACACGCCGAAGCGCGTTTGTGCCTGCTCGAGATACTAAAAGAAGACGCCACCAATATACCTGCCCTGATTATGCTCGGTGGTGCCTATTTCAGCATGGAAAAATATGCCGAGGCAGAAATGGTTTTTGAAAAATTAATTCTTCTCGAACCTGGCATAGGCCGTTTTTCCATTGGCCTGTTCAATACCTTGTGGAAAATGAATCGCAAGGAAGAGGCGCTCGAAGAGATAAAAAGGTTTCTGTCACACGCTGATCAGGATCTTGAACAGGAAACTATTGGCCAGTACATCTCCATTATCAACCAGATTGAAAGCGGCGATTACCCCGTATAATAAAAAAATATGATTAGTACTGACATACTACGCCGTGGTTTTATGGCA
>JAOUPA010000254.1 GCA_029880105.1 Gammaproteobacteria bacterium | reverse complement strand
ATCACCAATAATCTTCACTGCCATATTGGTTTTGACCTTACCACGACGGATACGGCCAATACCGACAATACCGGTATAGCTGTTGTAGTCCAGCGTTGAAATCTGTAACTGGAATGGCCCATCGATATCCACATCCGGCGGACTCACGTGTTCAATAATCGCCTCAAATAATGGCGTCATATCGCCGCTGGTGATATCGGCCTCGGCACCGGCAAAACCATTAATGGCTGAGGCATAGACCACCGGGAAATCCAGCTGTTTATCGGTCGCGCCCAGCTTGTCGAACAGATCAAAAGTCAGATCCAGTGCGCGATGGGGGTCAGCACCTTCACGGTCTATCTTGTTGATGACCACAATCGGGCAGAAACCCATGGCAAATGCCTTCTGGGTAACGAAACGAGTCTGTGGCATCGGACCATCAACGGCATCCACCAGCAACAGCACCGAATCAACCATGGAGAGCACGCGCTCGACCTCACCACCAAAATCGGCGTGGCCGGGTGTATCGACGATATTGATATGGTAGCCATTCCAGTCGATTGCGGTATTTTTAGAGGTAATAGTGATACCGCGCTCTTTTTCCTGGTCGTTCGAATCCATGATGCGTTCACCAGGCGCTTTACGCTCATCCAGTGTACCGGATTGCTCCAGCAATTTATCAACTAGCGTAGTTTTGCCATGGTCCACGTGGGCAATAATGGCGATGTTGCGGATTTTTTCGCTCACAATATTCTCGGTTCGGTAAAATTAAAGGCGCGTATTATAGTGCTTTCAACACTTTAGCGCAGGACAATTAAGGGATAGGAAGTGCTAAATAGCGCGATATTAGTTGGTAATACGGGCTCGGGTCACCTGAGCTGCATCCATATCACCGGATGCCTCCTGCATATTCGCCAGTTCGCTCAATATGCGCGGGTGGTTCTCTTCAATTTTCAATGCCTGCTCACAGAAAGCAATGGCCCCAGCATGATTACTTTTCAGCATCTCTACTCGAGCCAGGCCTAAATAGGCAAAGATATCATCACCCACTTTAAGACAGGTATTGAAAGTCTCTACGGCCTCATCCAGACGGCCTAAGGCCACCAGCGCATCACCAACACGGGTACGCAAGGCCTGGTTACGCGGCTCCAGACGTAGGATTTTTTCCCACCAGAACACCGCCTGCTCCATATCCTGATGCCCGCGGAAACTATCACCCATACCAAACAGAGCAAAGCTATTATTCGGCTCGATTTCCAGTGCATGCTTATAATGTTCAATCGCACGGTCGTATTCCTTGCGCCGGCGATACAGGTTACCGGTCATTGTCATCACCACCACGTTCTGACTGTTGTTTCTCAGCAGGCGCTCAAAACACATCAGGGCACGATCGTCTTCGTGGTCGGCATAGTACAGGTTACCCAGACCTAGCAGGGCAAAGGGGTCATCGGCACTAATGGCCAGTGCCTCTTCGTACATCGAAATCGCGTCTTTATACTGCTCCAATTTATGGAACGCATCGGCAATACGGACCATCACATGGCTATCATGGGGATTTATTTCAAGATATCGCAGCCAGAAGGGAATTGCCTGTTCAGGATTTTGCATACCACGGCGGGCATCACCGGCACCACGCAGGGCAAAGACATTGTTCTTATCGATTTTCAGAACTGCATCGTAGTATTTGGCCGACTCTTCGAAACGGCAAAGCTTACGATAGACATCACCCAGACCCGAAAGCACATAGGGATTATTCTGGTCCATCTCATGCGCCTTTAGATAGATTTCTCTGGCCTCTTCATATTGGCCGCTACGGAACAGGCGACTGCCTTTCTTGGAGAGGTCGATAATGTTTTTTTTCTGAAGTTCTGGCATTTGGGGGGTGCGCTATTTCGTTCTAATTTGGTAACGTGATAATACATTTATAATCAGCACATTAAAAGGCCGCTACAAAAACAAGTTTTATATAAGGTCTTTCTATTCTAGGGTTATTTACTTTACTTTTGCTGTTATCAACGCCAGTGTACGGGCACACAATCCACTTAAGCTGAATGACCATTCGACCATAGCGCGGTAGAATAGCCGTTAATGAGCACTAGCAGCCCCAAACGCGCCTACCTGATCGATTCCAGCATCTATATCTTCCGCGGCTGGCATGCCTATTCCGATGAAATTGTCGATGCCAGCGGCGCTCCATCAAACGCCATCTATGGCTTTACCGAGTTCCTGCACCAGCTGATTGAAATGGAACAACCCGAATACATTGCCTGCGCCTTCGACGCCAAACAGACCAACTCCTACCGGCGCGAGATTTTTCCCGAATACAAGGGTAATCGCCCGGAACAGCCCGTCGAACTGAAAAACCAGTTCAAGCACTGCCGCGACTTCTGCCGTGCTGCCGGCATCGCCGATTACTCCAGCAACCGCTTCGAGGCCGATGATATCATCGGCACCCTTGCCACCCGCTTGCGCAACGAAGGCTATGCCATCACCATCCTCAGTGCCGACAAGGATCTTGCGCAGCTGATCAGGCTCGGCGATATCTGGTGGGATTTTGCCCGCGACAAAATCATGCACTACCGCGATGTCGAAAA
>JAOUPA010000255.1 GCA_029880105.1 Gammaproteobacteria bacterium | reverse complement strand
CGATCTTGCCGATGCCGGACAATACCTTCATCGTTCAACAGGCGCGTGACATCACGCGCAGTAAAGCGCGCCACCTTGTTAAAATCAAAACCGTGGAAGGCAGCGCGGAAGTTCTCGCGCTTTGCAAGAATCGTGCGCCAGCTCAAACCCGACTGAAAACCCTCAAGACTCATCTTCTCGAATAATCGAAAATCATCATCAACCGGGAAACCCCATTCCTTATCGTGGTAGGCAATATAATCGGGCGTTACATTGCACCACTCGCAACGCGGTTTACCATCGAGGCCTTTTATTGTTGAACTCATACGCAAACCCTTGTATAAAAAATTACTGGCTAAAGTGTATGACCAGATGAGGCAGGATGCAATTTACAGTATTCCACGCAGAAACAAAGAAGTACATTGAAAAGAACTGTTCATACTGCCCGATACCCTTCATTTATTGCGCCAACTACTTATCCTTATTTTGTATCGTCACCAGATTTTTATACCAAAACCAATATAGTCATTTTTTATATGATAAGTCGAGATATTCTCACCATACCCATTAAAATAAAACAAGGTAAAAGGAATATCCTCTATGAAGGGTATATGTTTCAAAACAGGTATGCTTCTTGTACGAAATGTTAGCTCCACTCGATAACTCCAGTTATCAAAAGCCTGCTCAGCACCGATGCCGGATCTGAGCTGAAGCCCATACTGGACATCAGGGGTAACATAATCATCAACTACCAGTCTAAAACCATCGTAATCTCTTATATCGGCCGAGACTGGATCACCCAGGATTGTTGTATCATCTTCCCTGCCTTTTATTGCCCCAAACCCCTGACAATTACAGAAAAATCGAAACCGGGCATAAATATTCGTATACCCCTGCTCAGAAAGCAATGAACCCTCTCGCCATTTAAAATCAACACCCAGGTAGTCCCAGCCACGACTCACGTAATCCGACGCATTTACTGTGTTGTTAAAAGTGATGTTGTTATCAATCTGCTGCCCGTTTGATTCATGGAACCAGCCAAGCGATATGCTCTCAAGCCCGTTTTCAAACTCGACGCGACTGTCTTCACAATTATTCTCGTCATCAAAATTAATCAGTTTGTGCTTGATAAACACACCCGGATTCTGGATTCTCGAAACGACCGGTGCCGAATCGCGCCCCTGCCCTTCCTCAGAAAACAAAAAGAAATCATATTGACCTGTATAGGCAAAATATATTTTATTGTCGCCATCAATTCTACTGCTTAACCACTCAACATCCTTATCCAGCGGATACTTAATCGACACCTTAAATTCAGCATGACTATCAATGCCATCATTAGCAAACACAAAGTAAGATGGTTCGTAGCCAGTAAGATTACGACCTACCTCGCCATTACCAGCCAGAACATCTGTCATTAAAAAAGAGAGAAACAAAAGAAAATATTTATTAAACATGGCATACATCCCTCAATAGTTATTTTATTAACCGCTTACCTGGATGCAGTACCGTCTAACGACTACACCCTTCCATCAAACACATGTTTTCTTAGAAATGAACCTACTATCTACATAATTTCCTTAATTAGTGCAAGTTTTTCAATCACACTGCTGGCCTGGAATCAACGGCATAAATTCTGCTGTATAAGTAAACACGACCCCGGAACTTGAAAACCCACCCACTGTCCATACATTCCGGAATAACCCAATAACAAAGGAACCAACCTAACTATGAAACGTATTGCCCTGTTTTTGATGACCAACCTGGCCATTATCGTGGTACTGAGTATCAGCCTGCGCCTGCTTGGCGTTGAAGGCATACTCGATGCCCAGGGTGCTGGCCTTGACCTGAATAGCCTGCTGATCTTCGCCTCGGTATTCGGCTTTGCCGGTTCGTTTATCTCGCTGGCCATGTCGAAGTGGACGGCGAAGCGCTTTACCGGCGCGCAGGTGATTACCTCACCGCGCAACTCGACCGAGCAGTGGCTGCTGCGTACCGTCGAGCGCCAGGCGCAGCAGGCCGGCATCGGCATGCCCGAGGTCGCAATTTACGACGCGCCCGACGTCAATGCCTTTGCCACCGGCATGTCACGCAATAACGCGCTGGTCGCGGTCAGCACCGGCCTGCTCAACTCGATGAGCCAGGACGAGGCCGAGGCGGTACTCGGCCACGAGATCAGCCACGTCGCCAACGGTGACATGGTCACGCTGGCGCTGATCCAGGGTATCGTCAATACCTTCGTCATCTTCCTGTCGCGCGTTATCGGCCACGTCGTCGACCGCGCCGTGTTCAAGGTCGAGCGTGGCCACGGCCCGGCGTTCTGGATTACCACGATTATCGCCGAGGTGGTGCTGGGCATACTGGCCAGCATTATCGTCATGTGGTTTAGCCGCCAGCGCGAGTTCCGTGCCGATGAAGGTGGTGCCGACCTCGCCGGCCGCATGAAGATGATTGCCGCACTGCAACGGCTGAAGGCCTCTGCTGGTCAACCGCATTTGCCCGACCAGATGGCGGCCCTCGGCATCAACGGTGGCCTTGGCGCGGGCATGAAGCGGCTGTTTATGACCCACCCGCCGCTGGATGAACGCATCGAC
>JAOUPA010000006.1 GCA_029880105.1 Gammaproteobacteria bacterium | reverse complement strand
TTCAATAAATCCCAGGTTGTGCACCGACAGTTTTGCACTGGCCTCAACCGATTGTGTGTGACTATCGTATGCCAGCAGATTGAAATCAGGTAACTTCAGTGTTGCATTAAAGCCATCACCATTGCTCATAGAAAACTCGGTGCTGGCCTGCAGGCCCTGTATATTTAATTTGATATCTGTCTGACCACCGTTGTATTGCCAGTGCTCACGTTCACCTTCCACTAAGGGATAGCTGACTGCACCTGGTGGCAGTTCAATCTGCGCCGATCCTTTGAACTGCTGATTATCAAATATCTCCAGTTCTGCCGTGGCATTGATATGACCTTCAAATATCAACTCAGGCGGCAGCCAGTAGCTAAATACCATCAGGGATACCTGGTCCATGGTTAATTGCGTGCGCCACTGTTCCTGTATGCGTTTCAGGCTCAAGCACAACTGACCATCGCCACTTTGCCAGCAAGGTGTATCGAGTGAAATCGAGTTTTTATCAATCGAAAAATCTGTTGGCCTTAGTAATAACCAGTCATTAAACCTGCTGCTTAGAATATCTGCTTTTAAAATCTGTCCCTGCCAGCCTGATGGCCTGCTGTTACCAGCAAGTTCTACTATCACGGTGTTGTTATCGGTCACAGCCTGGGCGTGTAAATTTTCTGTGTCTGCACTGATCTGCAGTGAGTGCATCGTGTAGTTATCAAATTTGAGATTTCCTGCGTCGAGTACAACATCCAGTTTATTCCAGTTGCGCAGATCAATATCAATCTCGCCATTAATTTTGCCGATACTGTAGCCAGGCATGGCCATCGCCTCACCATTGAAACTGGCCTCAATCGACGGCATCGCCATTGTTCCATTAAATGCACCTTCAGCACTGAGTTTGCCTTTGGCATAGGGATAGAGTTCGGCCAGATTGTCCGTGTTGATTTTCCAGTTCAGCGCAAGTTCTGAACCAATATGACCATGTGCACTAATTTGTGAGTTTCCAGACTGCAGTTCAAAATGGCTGATATCGATATTCTCATTCTGCCAGCGCAGGTGGCTTTGCAGGCTGACCGTATTGCCACGCAGTTCACCCGTGAGTGAAGGTATATCAAGCTCAATGATTAACCCGCCTGTTTCATTAGAGCCTGTACTGTTCACCATCGCCTGGAGATTAGCTGGCCACTGTGGCCACAGTACACCAGGATTGATATTAGAAAATTGAGTTTCTGCTTGCCATGTCAATGCAGGTAACCAATTCAGCCGACCGTGGCTCGTAGCCTCACCGTCTAGAGCAGTGATACGCAAATTGAAGTTATCAAGACCTTTAAGATTACCATCGGCATTGGCGTACCAGGTTGAGGCAGGAGCCTGTGGCCAGGGCCGGTCAGTGGTCAGGTCAAAGTGATAATGCTGGAGATTGCCTTCAATTCGACCCGAGCCACTGGCGGTATCAAACCAGGTGCCGCTATCGAGCGGCCAGCGTAGATTCTGCCAGTGGAGATCAAGCACGGCATGACCGCCGTCGTCGCCTGGCGTCCAGTTACCAGTCACATCGAGACGTGTTTCACTGGGTGCCGAATGAAATATCAATTGTTCTATGTACACGCTATTATCGGCCTGCCGCTGAAGCTTGAAGCTCGCATCAAATGGTGACATTGCATAGTAACCTTCAGCACTACCATTTAACTCTGCCTTGCTGAGATCACCTTCGGCCTGCAACTGACATTGACCTTTAATCTCAGGCCAGGTGGTATCAACTCGTGCGCTGTCAAAGTCGCTGATCTCAGCATCGGCGCGCCAATTTAGCTTGCCGGTTACATCACGTACCTCGACATTCATTGACACCTGAATTGCACCAGTGATCTGTTGTTGCAGTTTGAGATCAGTGATATCACCTTGTAGCAGGCCTTTACCGCTGAGCATAGCCGAACCTGGCAGCCGTGATTGCCAGTCAATATTCAGTTCATGTTTGTACTGTTTAACAGGGTTGAGATTACCACTGACATTCAGCTCAAAATTATCCATAACAAGACCAAATGACTTGATATCAATCCGGCTAAACAGCACCGATGCATCGAGTTTTATCTGCCTGATGTTAGTCATCTCACCAGCCCGGGTAATGCTGATGTTTTCAATAACAGCATTGTTGATTGCCAGTCGCCAGGGCAGGTGAATATCGGGCAGGGTTATCGCCTGATTGGCTTTCTCAGACGTTGGCAGTATTATTTTTAACGACTGCAGGTGAAGCTGGCTAATATCGATATAGGCAGTAAACAATGCCGTCGGTTGCCAGTCAATAATGACCTGTTCAGATTCAAGTTCAACGCCATCCTGCTGATAGCGTATCCCGCTCAGGGTGAGAGGACCGGCCAGGCGTCCTTCTATTTTTTCTATCGTCAGTGAAGTCGGCAGATAGGCATTGGCCTGTTGATAGATCCAGTGTAGGCCACTCTCAGTACCAACTAACCATAACAGACCAGAGACGACAGGCAATAGCAGCAGGGCGATTGCAATCGATATCTTTTTTAACCAGTGCCGCTTCACAGGTCTGGCCCTATGGTGATGTGCAGACGCCAAGGCTGGCCCTCACGACTGATGGCACTGGCCAGATCAATACGCACCGGTCCTATTGGTGTCTGCCAGCGCAGACCAAAACCGGCACCACGTTCCAGGTCGTCATGCATGTCATCAATGGCATTACCCCCGTCATAGAAAACAGCAACACCCCATTTGTTCTCGAAGCTGTGTTCGTACTCGATACTGCCAACCATCAGGTATCGGCCACCCACCACCTGACCACTGGCGTCAACCGGACCCAGCGACTGATAGGAATAACCTCGCACACTTTGTGAGCCACCAGCAAAGAAACGTACCGAGGAGGGCAGGTCATGAAAGGTATCGGTCCAGGTGCTGCCCAGTTGACCACGACCAATTAAACGATCATGACTACCTATTGTACTGATCGCCTTGATACCTCCCTGCGCCTGGAAAAAGTTGGTATCAGAAATTAGTTTATCGCTAGCACCACGCAGGCCGATATCGAAACGCAGGCCGTCGATGGTATAAATAAAGTTACTACCCCAGGTACGGCTCCAGTTGATGCTGGGAATAAGCAGGGTCGAGTCGCCTTCATCATCGGCAACGATAAATTTTTCCTGCTGGTAATTCAGTGCTATCGACTGGCGCCACTTATCAAAACTACGGTTGAGCGCAACACCAACAGTCTGTACTGTGCTGTTACTGGTATCCGTTTCCTCATTGATCACGCCGGCACTGTAAACCAGCTGGTCGGTACGTGGATTGAATACCGGCACACGATACTGAACACCCAGACTGTAACCAATTTCTGAGATTTTTGCCTCGGTGTTAAGCCGGTGACCCTCACGATTCAGGCGCGGAATTTCCCAGCCAAATTTAGTGCGTGCACCAGTGTCGGTGCCATAACCAAATCCAAAGGTATAGCGATTTCGTTTGCGTGGCTCCAGCTTGACGTTAATGGGTATACCATCAGTGCCTGCCTGCGCAAGATCAGGCGAGACTTCAACGCTGCTAAAGTAATCACTATTATTCAGTGCCTGTTGCAGATCGATCAACAAATTGAGATTGTACGGATCGCCACGCTCAAAAGGCACGTAACGCGATAAAAGCCCTGGATCAATCACATCCTGTTCAAGGCGCACATCTCCAAAAAGATAATGAATACCTGCATCATAGTGCAGGCTAATGCGTGCTTCATAAGCATCAAGATCAATCTCAACGCGATGCTCAACAAAACGGGCATCAAAATAGCCGCGTTCTGCCGCTAATTTGACCAGGCTGATTTTAATATTTTCATACTTAACATGACTAAAAATATCACCCTGTTGCAGGGGGAAATCCTGAATCAGCGCCTGAAACTCAGCATCGTTTTTTATCGACTCGCTCGTAATAAAATCAAATTTAGCTATAAGTAATGGCGGGCCAGGTTCGATATCATAAATGGCCTGCCACTGATTATCTGACATCTGGTTTAACTCAGCCATTATCACTGGTCGATAATAACCAAAAGGCTGCATGGCGCTGCTAATTTCCCTTGGAGCGCTTTTGTGTAGACGTCGCAGACGGCCTTCGCTCAGGAGAGGATGATCCTTTTGTTGTTCAAGACTGAGAAACAGGCGGATATTGGTTTCCAGCTCAGCACTGACACCGTTAATCTGAATACTGACATTAACCTGTGCATGAAGCTGATTGGAATAAAAAAAGACCAGCGGCGCTAACAGCCATACTAATGTTCGCAGGTTATAGCCAGTTAAATTGATAACAGCCGCTCTCTTTTTGTTTGCATTTTACAGAGTAATTTGATAACTCCTGATGTTGTTAGTATAAATTGTATAGGCACAAAATGAGAGCTATTTTCTGTGACTGTAGGGCTATCTTGCAGTGTAAATAAACAACCTGGCGGAGTAGCGCCATTCTGATTAAAACTCAACAAATAGATCTTACCCATGACTTAGATACAGTATAAATGCCAAAAAAGTGATGTTAATGCCTGATACTTTAAAGCCAATAATAAGAGATAAAGAATGCCACACAAATTGATATGGGAACCAAAGGGCGTTTACTGGTCTTACAACGGAGATGTCACAGGAAAGGAAATTATGTCAACCAGTACAACAATTTATGGCGATTCCCGGTTTGACAGATTGAGCTATAAGCTGGTTGATTTTTCTGATATTGAATCCATTCATATGACTAATGAGGAAATCGCCAAGATTGCATGTCAACATAAGGCGGCCGCCTCATCAAACCCCCATATCAAAACAGCGATTGTGACCAGAACAGACAAGGATGGACTGTCCGACCTGGTCAACAATTTCGCCGCATTTTTTTCTGATTCATCCTGGGAAGTGCAAATATTCCAAGACAGGGATGAGGCCAATGCCTGGCTTGGCAGAACCACTTCCTCTTAATTCTTAAATTCATATACAACCTGAACCTTGACCAGGTGATCAACAGCGTTGTCATCCAGTGCAAACAACCAGCCCAGGTGGTAGCCAAATTTATTCACACCTGCTTTTATTCTTTTCCATAACGACAGTCCCATATTTATGCTGCACTCGTTTGTATAGACTTCAATAACAAGGTAGTTCAAAAGAAAAACATTCCTAGCTGGCCTGAATGGGTAGTTCAATCTCCACACAGACACCTTTATTGCTGTCGGTGTTGAAAATGTTCAGACTGCCATTATGGTATCTGGCTATACGTGAGGCTACGTACAGACCGATGCCCAGATGTGGTTCGCCAGAGCCTGCGTGGCGATGCGAAATAATACCGCTACAGAGATTATTTAATACCTCATCTGGTATTAATTTGCCTTCATTACATATACTAATAAGCGCATGCTGTTGATCACGGCTCAGTTCAAATTTTATTTCTGATCCAGTATCTGAAAAATCAATGGCATTATCCTTTAGCTTGTCGAGCATCTGGCTGATGCGTAAATCGCTACCCTGAATAGTGATGCCGCTTGCCTGGCCAGTGTAACTAAATATATGGACCTTATGTTTAAGGCTGATATTGGAAACATATTCCGATAGCAGTTCGGCGAGATCAAAACTTTCTTTTTCATCCTGCGACAGGGAATCATCAATATGTGCCGCCTCGGTCAGGCTGTGCACTATTAATTCAAGCTGTTTAGATGCCTTGTTGGCACTGCTAATCAGTACAGCATCAAAATGCTGGTCAGCACTCATTTTCTGTAAGGCCATACTGATAGTATTCAGCGGATTCAGTATTTCGTGACGCAAGGTTCTGGGCACACTTTCCAGAAACCCGGTATAACTTTTAAGCTGTGATAACAGGGTAGAAAAAACACGTGAAAGCTCACCGACTTCATCACCGGCCTTGCTACTTGAATTGATTTCATTGGCAATCAGGCGACCATCCAGGTCAAACGCCGAGGAGACTTCTTTCTGCAGGTTTCTAATACGGTAGGCCAGTAAACTGCTAAATAGCAACAGACCAACTATGGCGATTAAAACTACAATGGCAGTAGCAATAATAATTTTATTCAGTGAAGCCTTCTGCTTGAAGAGTATGTTTGCGCTATTTTTTTCCACCAGCACCGCGCCATTAATTTCACCGTCCTGATAAATGGGGTGTGAAGCAAGCACTAGTGCCTCGCCAGAAGAAAGCAGACTTCTTGCTACCGAGCTTTCACCGAGCAGAGCCTTGGCGACCAGCTCGGGTGCTACCTTATCGGTTAGCGTACATAGTTGACTTTGCGTATTAGTATCCTGCTGCTCCTGACTGGCGAGCACCGCACGTACACGACGATATCGGTCGACAATACAGACATTGGAATCCGCGTAACCCAGTCCTTTAATAATTCGATCAAGTTCAGGTGAACGAATTATTAATTTATTTAACTCGCCTGCATTATCTTCATGCAGGGTAGCGACGACAGTATCAATCTTACGTTCCGTATCGCTACTGACATCGGCAACACTAATCATCAGGTGCTGATCATTACTTAACCAATTGATTGGAAATCGAAACTCAACATCATAACCCTGTGCAGTTTCACGCCAGATGGCATTCAACTTGAATACTGGCTGTCCTGTTAGAGGCCGTGCCCAGTCTTCATGCATTTCATAAACACTGGCCGTACCTG
This sequence comes from Gammaproteobacteria bacterium, assembly GCA_029880105.1. Classification (GTDB taxonomy): domain Bacteria; phylum Pseudomonadota; class Gammaproteobacteria; order SZUA-229; family SZUA-229; genus LH-M37. Next base: position 22,890 of record JAOUPA010000006.1, on the reverse strand, counting down.
CCGCCTCGGTAATGATGACATACCTTTTTATATCAGCATTTTTATCGACCAGCTCAATGCGAACCTGATCGCTGCTATCTAGACGGCTGTACTGTGGATGCCGATAGACAATACTGCTGTCATTGACGCTGACCAGGCCATAGAGATGTTTATTGTACTCGCCAAGTAATAAACCAAAAGTTACCGGTGATAGCGAGCCCGCAGTTCGATCATAGATAAGACTTTCAGGACCAAAGCTTCTTTTCTGCGCCAACAGTAAATTCCAGTCGCTACCGTAACCATCGAGTACGATTCTCTGGTCGAGCGGGTAGACATAAAGTGAGCCCTGTTCAATTAGTGAATTGCTCGGCGCATTTGAAATATTGAACAAATCTGCACGATTGTGCAGAACAGTTGCGATGGCCTGCGCCGCTAATAACTGCGCATCACCCTGGCCCTGTACCAGGAATTCTTTCATTTCATCCATGTAACGGTTACCTAGCCAGGGCAGTGCCAACAGGAACAGGAAACTGAAAGCAATAATTTGCAGGTTCAGCGAAAAGCGTGCTCGATGTTTTTTACTGACGCTCAACATAACCAGCCATATCCAAAACCGTAACGCGTTTTAATGCAGGCGAATGCAGTATCGACTTTTTTAAATTTTTTTCTGATATGAAGAATGTGAGTATTGATCGTATTATCTTCAACCACACCCTGACGTGTTGCCCTGATTAAATCCTCTATGCTAACACCTTCGGGATTATTAATAATCGCGCGCAGTATTTCGAACTCTGTTGGCGTCAGGTTAACCGGTGAGCCTTTCCAGAGTATGGTCATACTGGCATCATCGATAGTGATATCACCATAGTGTTTGCTATTGTCAGTATGCTTACCTGTAGAAGTGCTGTCCTTTATCTGAAACAGGGATTTAATACGGGTGATCAGAAATTCCAGTGATACCGGTTTTGTCTGGTAATCCCATGCACCCAGCTGCAGGCCGTAAATTTTATCGAGCTCGTTGCCACGACTGGTCAAAAAAATTATTGGAAACTGCGAATCTTTCTCCTTGAGATAACGGCACAGCTCAAAACCCGCACCGACATCATCACCCAGCATAATATCCAGAATCGCCAGATCGGGCAGGGACTGTTCAAATGCGGTAACTGCTGTCTGACGGTCGGCATATTCAACAACCTCGTAACCACAGTTGCGTAGCGCCTCAGCATATTGCTGACGCTGGCTAGCGTCGTCTTCCACAATAGCAATAATATTGTCTTTCTCACTCATGGCATGAATCTACCTTAATTCAGGCTGATTGTAGAGTGCTTTGACAGCATCTCCATAATTTATCCATTTTCTCTCCATGTACTGCCAAAGATTGAAACCTGGTCCGTTGGTTTAATGACAATCGTAACGAGGTGACTTGCATAGTGCAAACCACCGAATTTTAACCAGGAGAAAATTATGAATAAAAATCTTGTTTCAATCGCAATCGCAGCCATCATCGCAGCCAGCTCGACCCAGAGTTTAGCGTCACAGGATGATGATAACAATCATCGTCCTTACACCGCCATCGGTGTCGGCGCCGCCAGTGGTGCCATTCTGGCCGGACCTGTAGGCATGGTGGTAGGTGGCCTCATCGGCAATATCATCGGTCGGCATGAAACCAGTGAAATCGAGGATATCGATAATCTGGCTAAAACCGAATTGGCCACAGATCGAAAAGAGGTAGCCATGCAACAGAATTCAGCCAATCCGGTCATTGTTGCATCGATCGATCAAAGTATCCCCGTTGTAACCGACCACGCCATGGACAACCTCAAGGAAATCATCAGCAAGGACCTCACTGTCGGCGTTTATTTCAAGGCCGGCAGCATCGATGTAGAAAAATTTTATTCACCACAACTTGATGTCATTGCCAGCTTACTGAATGAAATCAGTGATCTCAGAGTTATCCTGGATGGTTACTCAGACAGGCAGGGTGATGAGAATAAAAATCTTAGACTCTCAGCTGAGCGCCTGTTATCAGTGCGTGACTACCTTATCAACAGTGGTGTTGATGAAAACAGAATGATCCTTCGTGCACACGGCGAGAAAGATTTCGTTTCGCAACCAGGCGATCTCGGCGCCTACGTTTTTGATCGTCGTGTAGTCGTCAGCTTTGAATCACCTGCTGATGCAAACAACAATGTGGCCTCAATTTCTGGCAAGGCTTCCTTTTAAAACTTAACCCGGCTCTCAGAATTTCTGTGGGTCGGGCCTTTTTCAAAATAACAAATTGTAAGAGGAATTAGAGATGAATACAGCACAACAGGTTAGTACAAATCAGAGCCATCGTCCGGTACCACCCATTATTATCGAATGGCTGCGCCAGTTTGGTTGTCGCATTACTGGTATGAATGGCACGACGGTGATTTATTTCGACAAGCAAAGCAGGCGCACGCTCTGTAGTGAAGTTGGTCACATCGTAGTCAGGCGGCTTGAAGACATGATGGATGCCTATGTTGTCGTATCAAACGAACGCATTATCGCCGTGGGTCACCGTTTTAAGCCACTAATCACTCGATGAACAAAACCCAGGAGAACGCCATGAACGCTCAACAGGATCTAATCATCGAATACACTCGCATCAATAAAACCATTACGCTGTTTGTTCGACTGGTAATTGCGGTGCTTTCAATTACACTGTTAGTCACATTTGCAAGTTTCGCTCACGCTGGCGCTGAACCAGATATGAATGCCGTTACACGCGGTACCGCCTGGTTACAGCATGATAATGGTGTTTATATTGAAGCACTGCAGCTGGAGTCTGATGTTAGTATCAATGTCAGCGGCATGATTGCGCGCGCCAGGGTGCGGCAACAGTTCAAAAACACCAGCAGTCTATGGGCCGAAGGCTTATACGTATTTCCACTACCCGATAATGCGGCTGTCGATCATTTTAAACTGATGATCGACGGCCGTGTTATTGAGGGCCAGATTCAGGAAAAAGAACAGGCTAGAAAGACCTACCAGCAGGCCCGTAACAATGGTCAGAGGGCAGGCCTGATCGAACAGCAGCGCCCGAATATTTTCAGTACACGGTTGGCCAATATTTCACCCGGTGCTGAAATGGAAGTTGAAATTGAATATCAGCAAACGCTGCAATACCGCGATGGCGAATATACACTGCGTTATCCACTAGTCGTCGGTGAGCGGTTTATCACACCATCCAGGGCTGGTCTGTCAGATCCACAGTATGATGTGGGTGTCTTCAGCCTGTCCTCAGAAACCTCAAACCAGCTCAACCCCGTTTCAATAAGCATTAATCTCGATAATGGCGTACCAGTGACACATATTGCCAGTAGCAGCCATGCAGTTATTATCGATCCTCAACCTGATAATCATTATGTCATCAGGCTACGCGATAAGACTGTACCTGCCGACCGTGATTTTATTCTCAGCTGGACACCTGAGTTAGGCCAATTACCAAAAGCAGCTGTATTTAACCAGCACTACGACGGTTACGATTACAGTTTAATTACCGTATATCCACCGAGAGACGAGCTCTATAACAGGCTAGATATTCCCCGCGATGTCGTATTTATTCTCGATGTCTCAGGCTCAATGTCTGGTACATCTATTGATCAGGCAAAGTCAGCACTGATGCTGGCACTTAACAGGTTAAAACCCTCCGATAAATTCAATATCATCTGGTTTAATAATATGTCAAAAAAGATGCACTACAGATCGAAGTACGCCAGCAATGATAATATTAACGAAGCACGTCGTTTTGTCAGCTCCCTGAGTGCCGATGGCGGCACCGTTATGCTTCCGGCATTAAAACTGGCGCTCGAATCTGAGTCAGATCCTTCCTTCTTACGTCAGACGATTTTTATCACCGATGGCAATGTCAGTAATGAACGTGATCTGTTTTCCTACATAAAATCCCACCTGGATGATAATCGTTTATTCACAGTAGGTATTGGTTCAGCGCCAAATAACTTTTTTATGAAAAAAGCGGCTCAGGCAGGTCGGGGAACCTACACCTTTATCAGCGACATTCGTGAAGTCGGTAAAAAAACAGAAGCGCTGTTTCGCAGGCTGGAATCACCTGCACTCACTGACATTAGTATGAAAGTTATTGGTGATGACATTGAGCACTATTCCAACCCAATTCCTGATTTATACATCGGTGAACCTGTCACGGTATTACTCCGTGGAAAAAATATTTACAAAGATATCACCATAAAAGGTTATATCGGGACAACACCCTGGCAGTCTAAAGTCTCACTCAACACGGCTTCATTTAATGATGGTGTCAGGGTCGCCTGGGCCAGAGAAAAGATAGCAGCACTGACACAGGCGCACTACGATGAAGATCAGGGCAACATGAAAGATCACATGAAGATGCAGATCATAGAGGAATCGATCAGGCACAACCTGGTCAGTCGATTTACCAGCCTGGTTGCGGTTGATGTTACCCCGGTCAACCAGAGCGGCCAGCTTCATTCAGAACTGATCAAAAATAATTTACCGCATGGCTGGGCGCGTTCTGGCACACAGGCATCAAAGATCAATTTGCCACAGACAGCAACAGGCGCCTACCAGCACCTCATCTATGCGCTGTTATTATTTACCACCATGGCACTGATGCTTCGCTTTATGCGGTTAACCCATGATTATTAGCCGTTCGTTTATGAAAACTGCCATGTTAGTAAGTATGATGATGGGGAGCTGGCATTTTGCCCATGCCACCTGGATCTACTGTAAGGCCTATGCAGCTTCATTCCTTATTCACGATGCCTGGCTTGCCACACTTCATAATAAAGATGTCAATAAGCCATGGTCGTGGGCAGATACCTGGCCGGTCGCCGACATTGCGATACCTTCGATTGACCTCAAAGAAATCATTCTTTCCGGTGATAGCGGTGCCAGTCTAGCGTTTGGCCCGGGGCTGTCATTGGCAGGTGACGATCTTGATGGCAATGGTGTCAAGTTAATTAGTGGACATCGCGATACACACTTTCGCAAATTGCAGCACATCAACATTAATGATGTCATATTTATAAAGACAGCAAAGGGCATCAGGCAATACAGGGTTAAGGATATCGGCGTCGTTGATGGTGAAACATACTGGATTGATAATATCGATGCGGATTATGATTTAATCCTTACAACCTGTTATCCGTTTGATGCGCTCTCCGCTAGTGGCAAACAGCGTTTTATCGTTGGCACGATTGAAGTTTGATTATATCTTTTTCTGGTTGACCCAGTTTCTCACCAGTTTATGCATCTCCATAATCACCAGAACACTGAAAGCCAGTGCCAGCAACTGCAGCCAGTGATCGAATGAAACAGGCTGAATGCGTAGTACATCACTAATCCACGGCATATACATAGCAGTGATATGAATGAGCTGAGCAGTGATCGTACCAACCAGCAAGATAGGATTGTGTAGTGGACTATGCTGGAAGATTGATCGTGTTTCCGAACGACAGTTAAACACGTGTACATTTTCAAACAGAACCATCAACAATAAAGTGCCATTACGCGCTTCATCAATACTAAACCCCTGAGTTAATAGCCACTGAAACAGAAAGAAGGCAACAGAACCAATATAAATCGCAGAAATAACAACACGCTCAATCATAATACGATTAAATATACGATCACGCGGTGGTCGTGGTGGTTGCTGCAATTCATGGCCTTCACCAGGTTCGAATGCCAGTGCAACATCCTGAATGCCATTAGTCACCAGATTCAACCAGAGTAGATGCACGGCGAGCAGGGGTAGAGGCAGGGATGTTATCAGTGCCAGCGCAAACAATACCAGCTCGGCCATACCGGTAGAGATCAGCAGGAAAATAACTTTGCGCACATTGGCATAAGCAATACGGCCTTCTTCGATGCCAGCAACAATCGATGAAAAATTATCATCGGTAATAATGATATCAGCTGTTTCACGCGCCACATCGGTGCCGTTTTTCCCCATGGCAACACCGACATGCGCAGCACGCAGGGCAGGCGCATCATTGGCACCATCTCCACTCACAGCAACAAAGTGCCCAATGCGCTGCAGTGACTGTACGATATCAAGCTTCTGTTGTGGTTCGACACGTGCAAACACACGTGTTTCACGAATTAGGTCATCGATAATACCATTATCTTTAAAATGTTTTAGTTCAGGCCCAGTAATAACCTGATCCTGGTTGCTGGCAAGTCCAAGTTCGTGCGCAATTGCGTAAGCTGTTATCGGATGATCGCCGGTTATCATTGCTACTTTGATGCCCGCTTTCTGACATAGTGCAATGGCATCTTTGGCCTCAGCACGTAAGGGATCAATGAGACCAACCATACCTATTAACGTTAAACCATGCAGGTGTTCTTCAGAAAAGACTTCGCCTTCGTTTAATTCAATGACACCACTAGCGAGTGCAATCACACGGTAACCCTGCGATGCCAGAGACTGGGCCTGCTGCTCGAGCAGTTCTGTATTTAACTTAATATCGCCATCTGTAGCTGCCATTGATGTACACATTGGCAGCAGGCGTTCGAGCGCACCCTTTACATGCGCTAACTGTGCTCCATCACTGGCATTTAAGCTGGCACAAAATAGACGTTCCGATTCAAAGGTAATAGTTGACAGTTCCGGATAGGAATTTAGAGTTTCAGGTTTTGAAATTCCTGTTTTATGCGCCATCACCAGCAAGGCAGTATCAACAGCATCGCCGTGGTGTATCCAGCCATCACCACGATGGCTAAGTAACCCTTCATTGGCGAGCACGGCAATTTGCGACAAATGATTTATTAGCTGTTTCTGTTCGATATCAGGTGCAACGGCCTCAATTAAAACTTCACCAACAGGTTCATTACCTGAACCTGTTATATCGAAGGCAGGCTGCTCAGGGAATACCAATTTACGTGCGGTCAATTGATTAACCGTCAGCGTCCCCGTTTTGTCAGTAGCGATATAGGTACATGAACCAAGGCCTTCCACAGCGATCAGTTTGCGGATGATTACATTACGACGCGCCATCCTGCGCATACCTATGGCCAGCGCCACCGTCAATGCGACAGGCAAGCCTTCAGGTATAGCAGAAACCGCCAGTGCAACTGCGAGCAGAAAAATCTCTGCCAGTGGCATACCACGGGAAAATGAAATCAAACCCATGATAATCGCCGACACCGCAACGATAATAGCAATACGATGGGTGAATTTTTCCATACGTATCAAAAGCGGTGCTTTTGTCGGTGGTTTATTTAATACTGATTCAGCGATACGTCCGAGCTCAGTATCAAGAGCTGTGTTCACTACTACGCCACGACTACGACCACGCTCCACCAGCGAGCCGGCGAATAACATATTACGTCGATCAGCCAACGCGGTTTCTGCCTCCAGCAGCAGTGAGGCATCTTTTAATACAGCTATGGACTCACCTGTGAGTAACGATTCATTGATTTCAAGATCGTGACTATCCAGTAACCGTATATCAGCAGGAATTTTGTCACCTGATTCGAGCAACACCAGATCACCCCGAACCAGTTCCCTGGAATCAATTTCATAACTATCTGCATTGCGCATCACCAGGCATTGGGTACTCACCAGGCTTCGCAACGCCGTAGCTGCACGTTGAGCTGAATGCTCCTGTACAGTACCTATAATGCCATTGATCAGCAAAACAGCAGCGATGAAGCCTGCATCTGACCATTCTTCAATGAGCATCGACAAAACCGCAGCCACAAGCAGGACATATATAAGCGGACTCTTAAACTGGTGGAGAAAAACCAGCGCAAAACTATCAGGTTTTGTTTCAGGGAGGCTATTAGGGCCATTACGCTCTAGTCGCAATAAGGCCTCTGCCTGAGTCAGACCATGCCGCGATGTATGCTGCGACTCGAGTACCTGATCAATGGTGCAGGCATGAGGTACTGACATGGCATCGCCAACCATAGGTGATGGGGGCTCATGCACCTGATTGATACCATTAGAGACTTTTCCAGCACTCATAATACATATCCACGGCTTTCAGCAATCTAAGTTTACCGCATCTTTAATCCCGCAAACCAATATATACACCCGAGAATTTCCATAGTAATGTAATGGAAACACACGGCTAAATCGCTCTTACAATCAATCTACCACTTTATTGATGAATATCATGAACTTTATCCACACAAGTGGTATTCATTACTATATCCACTGAATCAGGAGGAGGATTTTTATGCCAACCACGATTGTTGTTGCCGATAGTACGCGTGCCCGTTTTTTTACAGCTGAATCTCCCAGCTCACCTTTAATTGAAAATGAAACTCTGGCTCACCCCGAAGGCCGATTGCATGATCGAGATATGACCAGCGATCTGCCTGGCAAAAACTCTTCCGGCAATGGTGCCGGTGGCCATACCTACCAAAATCAGACTGATCCTAAAAAACACGAAATGGCGGTTTTCGCAAAACAGGTTGCCGACCACCTTGATAGCAAGCGTAATGCCAACGAACTGATTAAACTGATACTGGTCGCCGACCCAGCCTTTCTTGGTGAATTACGAAACCAGCTATCAAGCGCGACCAATGAAAAAATCGTTTACGAACTCAACAAAAACCTGGCACGTCACTCGCCCGATGATATACGTAAATCTCTACCTCAATATCTATCACATTGATGTGATAACCCAGAAGTCATGCAGGCGATGATACTACCATCGCCTGCATGATTAACAGGAGGTAGCTGGTGATTGATAAGAACTCAACAGTTACTATCGATGGCAATCAGGTAGCCGCAACAGTTGCCCATCTCACCAATGAAGTTATTGCCATTTATCCAATTTCACATATTCTAAACAGCTATAATTTTTCAGTATCCACTAATACTGGAAATAAAATTTAATTTCTAATATTTCTAGCAACAAGAAATAAATATCAATCATTTGAATGTCGAATTCATTGACATAGCCTTCTATAAATGTCGAAATAATTTACAAATATTACACTGATTTAGATGTTTTTTTATTGTGTAACATTATTAACTCATTGTTTTTAATAATTAAAAATAGTAATGGCATTCTAGTTGCTTAACTGCGCTGAGATTATGAATTGGGTATAAGAGACTAAGAACTCGATTCATCATTAAATGCGCAAAAACTTTAAATGAGACAAAATATAAATGGACACTATCAATGGCTTTCGGTTGCTAACAACCATTATCCTGTGTGCACTAGGATCAAGTTATTCAATACCCTCCATTGCAGCGAAAATTGATACCCCACCTGTTAATCCGGTCAGCCAGTATGATGGCAATCTTCTTGCTGGCAGCAATAATTCGTTTAGTTATATTCTTGGCACTCATACTCTGGGCAACGGAATAAATCTCATTGTCAATAGTGGCAATATCAATTTCGGTTCCGGTGCTGGCTATACACCTAACGGCCGTACTATACCGGCACCTTATCTCAATAACGGAGGGGCGTTTGAATTTACACATGGCGCACTCAGCATCGATAATTTAACTGTGACAGATGGTGGCCTGCTAGGAGATAATATTGAACTTACATCTAATCTCGTTATAGATATTAACGACACAGTAGGCATAACCAATGGTGCCATATTAACTTCCAGCAGTGGTGTCGATAGTCAAATAAAAAACTTAATTAATGACGGATCTGTTAATGTTACAGCCGGTCGATTAAATGTTACAAATAGCGTAATTAATAATAATACGATCAACATCATCAGCGGTGCAGAATTATCCAACAACGGCACACTCATCAACTCTTATACTCAGTACAGCGGTACAACCACCGTCAATGGAATATTGAGATCGACCACAGTCTTAATTCAAGGTGGACTTTTAAATGGATCAGGTATCATCGAGGGCGATATTGAAGTTTTTGGAGGCGGTAAAATTGGACCGGGAAATTCACCAGGCGTGCTAACAGTAATTGGTGCTTTCACACTGGGTCCAAACGGTACGCTAGTCCTGGAAGCAGGCGACACGCTTTGGGATCAGTTAATTGCTCAAAGCTTTGATCTCACTGGTGGAGATATACAATTCACATTGGTTGAATCGCGCGATATCAACAGCTTCATCAACGATTTTTCAATAGATGATTTTCTCCGTGTCGGCGATATAACAACAAACCTTGGCTATCTTGAATCAGGCTTATCTTTCACCTCGTTTTCAAATATTAACTTTACTGCTTATGATACTTTTAATAATTCATGGTACAACTTGAACTTAGATTCGGGCGGAAGTTTTTCAGTATCAGCTGTACCCGTGACAGCTGCAATATGGTTATTTAGCTCTGGCCTAATCGGGCTGATAGCAGTGGCCAAACGTAGATAGCCTATAAGGTCATGGTGGCCGGTGCCGATGCTATCTACCTATGCAGCGTGCCATTAAGTAAATCGCCAGAATATATGCTGAATTATTACAGAAGTTAAACCAGTGACTGGAACAGCACGAATATGAATCTGTACAGCAGATGCAGGGCAGTGTCAGTCATGCGCACTCAACCCAGCAGCCTATGAGCACAACAATTATATTAAGGTTATTAAAAGTTACAGATAACTCACAATAAATATTATCGAAATTTCAGAAAAAACATTGCGTAATGTACTAAATTAATGCATCTTAAGTAGAGACATTAAACCTAAGTCAGAATTTGAACAGTGTGAGGTTTTTTATATGATACATATGTCTAGAATTATTGAAATTCAAGATAAAACGATTTAAATCTGACTGGCAGATTAAAACTAGATGCAATAGCTTGCTAGGAAACAGCATTCAACCAGCATTATGTCGATGACAATCCTTCAAACCACCAAGTGTTTGGAGAAATTATTAACCAAGATAAAACATTAATCTAAATTACTAGCAGTGTTCCAAGCCTTGTTCTGCACGATATTAATTTACCTAGTCTTTGCGGCATAGAGATTCTTAAGTTTCTATAGCAGGATGGTATTACCAAAACCATCATCTCAGTCACAGTCAACACCAAGCTATGGGAGGTTGAAATAGGCATAGAAGTAAGATTTGATGACTACCTCACCAAACCGCTAGATGTCGGTCAGTTCTGCATTTTGCTAAAGCAATATTTACCCTCAGGGTAAAAACAATACCTTGGATTAACTCCGTGTAGTCTGACCAAGTTTTACTCCATTGATACTCCTTGTTATCAGCAATGCAGCAATATAGGGAGTGGTTATCTTTAGATGCTAAAATTAAAACATATACGTTTCATTGGGTAATATGTCAATACTGTTTTTATCTGTAGTTATTGGTGCATTTGACAATATAAAGTCATAATAATGCTAAAATTGCACAAATTTAATGGGATTCACCCCTATATAACAAGTTCACAAGAGATAATTAAGTACATTATTTATATCTATACACACTGCAATAGAATATTTTTTAATAGCCAATTAAATCAATAGGTTACAATGAATAAATTTACATCACCGTTATTTATATTACTAATTTTAATAGCACCAACCTCATATGCAGATGTTATTGTACGCATGAATTTTCAATATGGCGTACAAAATAACAACGTGGATATTCGGCTTTTCGACCAGATCGCCCCTGTAACAGTGGCAAACTTTCTAAAATATGCAAATGGCACAACGAATAATGGCGGCAGTTATAACAACACCCTTTTACATCGCACAGTGGCTGGCTTTGTGTTACAAGGAGGAGGGTTTAGCTTTGATACTACAATCAATAACTATCCAGCAGGAATTAGTGCGATAGTTGAGGATGCCCCTATAGTTAATGAATTTAGCCTGTCTAATAAAATGGGTACAATTGCCATGGCAAAGCTCAATGGAGACCCAAATAGTGCAACCAGTCAGTGGTTTTTTAATTTGTTTAATAACTCATTAAACCTTGATAAACAAAATGGTGGTTTTACAGTATTTGGAGCAGTGATTGGCGATGGCATGACAATAGTCAATGACATGGCGACTATTCCAATTTTTGATAAATCTGCCGACAATTTAGCCTTTGTCTCACTACCTCTTATTAATTACACAGTGCCAAATACTGTTTTGCCAGACAATCTGGTTCTGTTAAAAACAGTAACCCAGTTGCTCACAATTTCAGAAGATCTTGATTTTGGCACAATAGAAACAGGCTCTACCAAATCTTCGGTGGTTACACTGGAAAACACTAGCACGAACGCTATAACAATTGCTTCTCTAGCAACAATCAATCCAATAGCAAATCCTTTTTCAATCACCCAGGATAGTTGCAGTAACACAATTTTAAATATTGGTGCCAAATGCACCATTACAATAAGCTACGCACCACAAATTGATGAAATAATTAATGACAGCTTCAATATTGAATTCACCTCACCAGTAATTAATTTTGACTATACAGTTAAAGGAACATCAATTAGTACAGATACTGATGGTATTGCCAGTTCAATAGAAAATATGGCACCTAATAATGGTGACGGAAATATTGACGGCACCGCTGATGCAGTACAGAATAATGTAAGTTCTTTCATAGATGCCAATAATAATTACATTACATTAGAATCAAATATTGGTAGTGAAATAACCTCTATTAACGCTATACCACTAAGTAATCTTAGTCCAGCACCAGATAATTATAATTTTCCTTCTGGGGCCATTGACTTTAATATCATGAAACCAGCTACCGATAGCGTACTTGAAGTTGGCATACTTCTACCTGCAGGAGTAATACCACAGAGATATTTTATATATGGACCAACGCCAGCCAACTCTGTGCCACACTGGTACGACTTTACGTATGATGCATTAACAGGGACAGGAGCATTTATAGGCGGCAACGTCACATTCACTTCACCTGTTGGCGGCAGCGTTATTACAAGAAGCGTTATCAAACTGGTATTCAGGGATGGGGGCAGGGGCGATTCTGATTTAACAGTCAATGGTTTTATTAACACCTCTGGAGGTTATGCTATAAATAATAAAACATCAACAGATACCGGTAATATTAGCATATATACGCTAGCAATATTAATAATACTTCCGGGATTAATACGTATACGAAATAAATAAATAAATAAGATATTGCTAATAATTTTAGATAAAATTATTTATGCCAATTATATAGAGAAATCATTATTGACAACGATAGGATTGTTAGTCATTAATGAACATATTAAGTATTTTTGTAACAACAGACTTGCTTACTTTGTTTACACCAACTATAACAAGCTTCTCTGGCCTCATCTTCAGATTTCTGAGCAACGTTATAGATTCAGTCAAACCGTACTCATGAGTTGATATTTGTTTTGGCGGATTTATTAATTGATCCACATCAATCTGAATAAATGAAAGGCCTTTTTCACCCTGTTTTACAGCATCAATAAGCAACACACAGTCGAGTCCTCGAATTATCTCACCAAGGGCAACGCCAGGCCTATCCAGTTTAAGAATACTCATACCTTTTTTGCCTAGCTCGACAGCGCGTTCATTCTGTTGCAGCATATCAACTATCTGCCAACCAAGTCTGTCGCCTTCATTTGGTGAGCCGACACCAATGATAGCTGTTTTGCTCAAATCAGCATTTTTAAATAAATCCATTAACATACTATTTTCAACAACACCATCGCGCACCAGATTCATATCGAGAAAGTGTGTCGCACAGGAAATACATGGGTCATAGTTTCGAATGACTTTTTCTGCATGCAATTGTAATTCCTTTTTTGTTTTATCCAGACCGAGGCTCATCAGCGCATTTCGTATATCCTGTTCAATACGCGGCTGGTTCTGGCTGGTTGGTGGCACGATAATGGCTGATGTAACACAACCACTTTTGTCAATATCATAACGATGCCAGAGGATTCCACGTGGTGCTTCGGTACATCCATAGCCCGTGCCCTTTTTAGGCTCAAACGACAAGCAGGGCTGTTCGGTTACTTCGTAATTGATTAGAAGCCTTTCAGCCTCAATCAATGCAAAATGAATTTCAATGGCACGCGCGATAATGCTGTGAAACATGTTCTTTGAAGGAAAATGTGTTTTCAGCCCATTTATAATGGCTTTAGTATCAGCCGGTAACTGCCCGGCATTCAGATTAACGCGAGCCAGTGGCCCAACCAGATAGGGTTTACCATCAAGCAGGCAGTGCAGTGCAGTACTGTGAGCGACGTGCATTTCCTTGAAATGCGTTTCGAATTTATCTATCGAGATATCAAGTCCGTGATCGCTGATAATCCTACCTTCGTTGAACGGATACTCATTATCATGATGCAAGGCAACAGAAATAAAATCCTGATTATCTTCTGGCAGCTCAAGCGTATCCAACCAGTGAATCAGATCGACCGCATCCTGTTTCGCTTCGGTAACGCGCATCAACAAGGCATCTACCGCTTTCTTATTTGGCGCTCTACTGAAACCACCTATTTTGACGCCAACCGGGTGTACAGAACGTGCACCAAATAGCGTGACAAGATCATTACCCAGCGCCTGCAACTTCAGGCCACGGCGGACTTCATTGCCGTACTGCGCAGACATCTCAATCGCGTTATTAAAACCGAGAAAATCCGGCGCAGCCAGCAGGTGAATATGCAGCGCGTGGCTCTGTAACCATTCGCCACAATAGAACAGGCGGCGCATCGCGCGTATCCACGGTGTGATCTCAACCTGAAAAATCGATTCAATCGCGTGGCTGGCACTCATCTGGTAGGCTACCGGGCAAATGCCGCAGATACGTGCTACCGTATCGGGTACATCGTAATAGTTGCGACCTTCAAGAAATTTTTCAAAATAACGCGGTGGCTCGTAGATACGTAATTTAAGCTCGGTAATCTCACTATTCTCGATAGTTAAATCGAGTGCACCTTCACCTTCGACACGCGCCAGTATCGGCACATTGATTTTTATCGTTTCATTCGACATCAATCAGTCTCCCGCATAAGCTCACCCTGCTGATAAAATACATCAGCACCGCTATTGATAAACAGGAAGCGTCTTGCGGCTTCGTCCTTAATTAGACCCAGTCCTTCGAAACGATTGGCCAGCGCCTGCGTGTTGGCATTTTCCGCAGGACCATAACAGCCGTAACAGTCACGTCCAACACTGGGGCAGAGTGCGCCACAACCAGTTCGTGTCACTGCTCCCATACAAGGTTCATTATTTGTTACCATCACGCAGACAGTCTGATGGCGTTTACACTCCATACAGATCTTGTCTTTTTCCTCTTCAGGCATGACACCGAACAGGAGTGCACGAATGGCATTGATTACCTGGCGCTTGCTGACCGGGCAGCCCCAGAGTTCAAGATCAACTTTGACGTGTTCCTTTATCGCCGTGCTATTATCGAGGCTGTCGATGACAGCTGGGTTAGCATAGATATCCCTGATCCATTGATTCGTATCGGCCATATTGCGCAGCGCCTGTATGCCGCCCGATGTCGCACAGGCACCTATGGTGATTAGATAGGTACTGTTGGCGCGAATTTTTTGCAGCCGTTCAATATCGTGCGAAGCAGAGACACTACCTTCTATCAGCGCGATATCGACTTTGGCGCTTTCATCGACTGGCCCGGCTTCGGCAAAGTGAACAATATCGACCAGTCCTGCCAAAACTAGCAGGGGCTCACCCAGGTTAATAAAGGCAAGCTGGCAGCCATCGCAGGAACTGAACTTGTGAATCGCGACTTTAGGTTTGACCATGATCGTCTCCGCTAAAAACCCTTGGTCTGAAAAAGTTTGCGTACCTTGTCATAACTGAATACCGGACCATCCTTGCAGATAAACTTGCTGCCGTACTGGCAGTGGCCGCAATGCCCAATCGCGCACTGCATGTTTCTTTCCATCGACAGAAATAGCTGCGACTCCGGTACACCCTTATCCAGCATGTGACGACAGACAACGCGCATCATGCCTTCGGGTCCGCACATCATGACAGCGACATTATCGGGATTAAACATCAGCTGATCAAACAGGCTGGTAACCGGCCCTACATGCCAGGGCCATAATGCCTCACCGACATCGGCTGCCAGTAAAACTTTGGTGTTTGGCAGGTTGCGCCATTTATCATATCGCTCTTTCCAGATTAAATCGGCTGTGTGTTTCACACCCTGTACAATATTTAATCGACCGAATTCTTCACGCCGCTGTTCTATATAATTGATTACCGAAACCACCGGCGCACAGCCAAGCCCACCGGTTACAATCACAACATCCTTACCACTGGATTGCTGCATTGGCCAGCCACGTCCATAAGGCCCGCGCAGACCAATACGATCTCCGGCCTTCAGTTTATCGATACCCCTGGTAACACGACCAACCACGCGAATAGTGTGATCGATGATATGACTATCCAGCGGATCATTCACTATCGAGATCGGCACATCGCCGACGCCGTACAGGTACAGCATATTAAACTGGCCTGGCTCAAACACGTAGCTGCCCTGAATATCAGGATCAGTAAACTTCATCCGCAGGGTAAACAGGTGGGGGCCTTCCTGAATGCGCTCTAGAATAACGGCCTCGTGTGGCATATAGTGATTGATAATCTGGTTAGACATGACGGCGCTCCTGAAAATGCGCGACCGACTCAGTCACATCAATACCTACCGGACACCAGGTAATACAACGGCCACAGCCGACGCAACCGGAACGGCCATACTGTTCGTGCCAGGTTGAAAATTTGTGCGTTAGCCACTGGCGGTAACGCTGGCTGATTTCGCTACGTATGGTGATGCCATGGATATAACTGTGGCCCTGAGTAAAACACGAATCCCACTGCCGATAATGCGTCGCACTTTTACCATCAAGCTCTGATACATCATTTTCACTATGACAGAAACAGGTAGGGCAGACCATTGTGCAGTTGCCACAACTCAAACACCTCATGGCAATCTCATGCCAGGCATCATTGTTGAGCTCGTTAAACAGGCGTGCGCGAATATCGTAGTCAGGCAGTTTTCGCTGCTGGTTAGAGGCTTTTACCCTAATTAGATCTGCCTGATTAAGCTGCTCCTCGGTGACCTTCTCCAGAGGCATACCTTCTAGCAATCTCTTTCCCTGCTGAGTAGAGGCTTCAATAATAAAACCCTGATCCAGTTCGGTGAGTACAGCATCGGCACCCTCATGCACAAATGGACCATCACCGGTAGAGTAGCAGAAACAGGTATCGGCCGGGTGACTGCAATTTACCGCGACAACGACCAGATTGTCCCGCCGTGCCTTGTAATAGGGATCAACAAATTCCTGCTGCAGAAAATGCTGATCCTGAATTTTTATCGCCGCAACGTCACAGGCGCGCGCACCAATAATAAGGGTAGGGCAGATATCCGGCCTGGTTTCCTGGAATGAAATTCCCCCCTGATCTGATTGCTGGCTGCTCCACAGGCTTTCACGTGCCGCGAATAAAAATGGTTTAACCGCCTGTGGACCATTGGCCCAGTCGAAAAACCTGTTTGAATGTGTGTTAGTTAAGGAATAACTGCCGGGTGCCTGTTGGTCAGTCATCCCCTGAGGTAACTGCGTAACTGAATGGAGATCGTCATAAATGATAGTACCGTCCCGAAACTGAGGGCCAATACATAAATAGCCACTTTTCAGCAGGCTATCCAGCCATTGCTGAAACTGGCTTGCTTGAAAAAAATATCGATCTGGTTTCATTCATGATTCCCCGATCTTAGATTTGGATAGAAAATTATTCAATCTCAATTATCATGATACAAGCACTACCACGAAGATTAAACATATCTTTGATATAAATTTCTGTTAGATCAACTCCAGATGCCACATAAATAAAATTTATAAAAACTATACAATTAACATTGTTAAAAATATCACAATGCTTACGATGCCCTGATAAAAATCACCGGCGCGCTCCATTAACTCAGTCACAATCAAATAACCCATAACAAACAAGTTAAACCCCAAATACTGATTTATGACCTGACCCCAAAATACTGTTCAATACGGTCAAACGCCAGATTAATCATATCCTCATCGACACAATAGGCCATTCTCACGTGATACTCGCCAGCTGGCCCAAAGGCACTACCGGGTGTAACAGCGACTTTTGCCTGGTTGAGCAAATCGATGGCAAAGTCACGTGCATTGCTGTTGCCAGTAATGACTTTCGGGAAGACATAATAGGCGCCTTCCGGTCTCTGGTAGGCAAAGTGCTGCGGCAGATTATCGAGCCGCTGGCAGATGAGCTCACGACGTTTTAGCAGCATACCTTCGAACTCCCTGATATGGCCGGAAGGCTGGCTTAAAGCAATGATTCCTGCAACCTGTGAGATGCGTGGTGCGCAGATCATGGTAGCATCATGCACCTTGATCGCCTCGTGTTTTAGTTCTGCTGGCATCACCATATACGACAGGCGCCAGCCACCCATGGCATATGCCTTGGAAAACGAATACAGGTACACGATGTGATTTTTTAACGCCTCAACACTGGCGAGATTGAAATAGCTATCCTGGTGTTCGTATAGAAAATCGCTGTAGGGATCATCAATAATCAGCAGCAGATTGTGTTCAAGCGCGATTGCACCGACACGCCGCAAATCTTCTTCACTAAATATTTTTCCGGTTGGGTTCGACGGGCTAACCAGCACAATCGCCTGTGTCTTTTCTGTGATTAAACCGGGCAGGGTATCAATGTTCAGGCTCCAGCCGTTGGCTTCATCCAGCGGCCAGTAAACTGGCGTGCCGGAAAACAGATGGATCTGCTGGATATGCGAGGCAAAGCAGGGGTCAGTGAGGATAATTTCATCACCCGGGTCGAGCATGGTATGAAACAACGTGTTCAATGCCTGCATATTACCGGCGCTAATCATCAGGTGTTCATTAGCATCGACTTTGATACCAGTTTTCTCCTGATGCTTTTCTACAGCAAGCTGTCTCAATTCTGGCAGGCCATCTGGCAGGGTGTATTTACCGAGCGCGACGTCGTTGTCGAGGCATTGCTTTACACCCTCACGGATATATTCCGGTGTGCGGAATGAAGGTAGACCCCAACTAAGCATGGCCACACCGTCAACCCTGGCAGCGAGCATACTCATTTCCTTGATTGCCGAAATACTGCTTTCGTGCACGTTACGAGAAACAATGTCGGTAATAAAACTCATGCCTTAACAAATCCTCGGTAATGGATCATCTTCGAGCTCTTCGATAATACGCTCACCACCAATCTCGGTCTCCATGACCACATAAGGCCTGTTGATATCGACAAAGCCTATAATGGCCGCCTCTTCACCTTCTTCAAGCTGGCGCCATTGTTTAAGTAACTCATCGGCGTCGGCCTGATCGACGACGGCAACAACGCGGCCTTCACATGCCAGGTACATCGGATCATAGCCGAGCATGTCACATACCGATTGCACGGCATCGCGCACCGGTAACTTGCTCTGGTACAGGTGCACACCCATCTCGGTAGCACGTTGTATTTCAGTACACACGGTAGCGAGACCACCACGTGTTGGATCGCGCATAAAACGCAGACCTGGAAACTGGTGCGCTGCCCTGGTTAGATTTAATACGCTGGCGGCATCCGAATAGATATCAGCTTGCAAACCAAACTCTTCGCGCGCCATCATCACCGCAATACCATGATCACCAACAGGGCCGCTGACCACAATGACATCGCCGTGCTTAATATTATTCATCGAGAGCACATGGCCATTGCGCACACCGATACCGGTAGTAGCGAGATAGAGTCCACCGCCTTCACCGCGCCTTAACACTTTGGTATCACCAGCGACCACCCTGACATCAATCTCTTTTGCAGTCTCAGCCAGAGTTTTGATAATGCGCTCCAGTGTTGCTATTTCAAAGCCCTCTTCGATAAAGGCATTCAGGCTTAGGAATTTTGGAATTGCACCGGCAACCGAAAGATCGTTACAGGTGCCGTGTACGGCCAGTGAACCGATATTACCGCCGGGAAATTCCAGTGGCTGCACGGTAAAGCCATCGGTGGTAAATAAAAGCTCATTGCTGCTGAGATCAAGCGCCACTGCATCGGCCTGTACATCGAGGGCATCATTGGCAAGATAACGCACAAATAACTCCTCGATAAGTTCGCGCATATAGCGGCCACCGTTGCCGTGAGCTAGAGAGATATGGGTATCCTGCATTACCGCGCCTACCTTTAATTATTTTTTATAGCCATATTCCATAATTTGCCCGAAACTGATACCAGCATCATTGACGGGTATCAATTCGGGTAGATGAACTTCAAAGTCATTACCGGTTAATAATTGCATAGCACTTTCAGTCAGCACACGATTTTGAAAGACACCGCCCGATAATGTCACGACATTAATGGCATACTGATCGCGTATTGTGATTGCTTGTTGCAATATAACCTGCGCCATTGACTGATGAAACAGGGCGGCACGCTCTGCCACACTCAAATCAGTCTTTTGCATCGCTGACACCAGTGCCTGCCAGTCTGTCTGCCATAGATTATTTTTGTTCTCTAATTCTAGCGCTATAAAGTCATTGCCCGTTGTTCTACACAGTGCCTCGAATTGCATCGGGCCCTGACCCTCATAACTGGCAGTGGTACAGACACCGGTGAGAGCCGCAACAGCATCAAATAGCCGGCCAACTGATGAGGTCTCTGCTGCGTTAATTTTTTTCTGCCACGCCTGGTACAATAATGGCTCAACGGGCATTGCATCGAATGCCTGACCGGTTTCCCAGCATACCGATGCTGCGCTACGCCATGGTTCACGACCAGCCCTGTCGCCACCGGCTAAATTAAATGGCCTCATACTGGCTACACGTTGCCAGCCTCCAGGTATACCAATAAAGGCCTCACCGCCCCAGAACGTGCCATCCTCGCCATAGCCAACACCATCCCAGGTAAATGAAATTACTGGCTTATCTGTTTCACATTCGTAATAGGCGCTTGAGGCGTGCGCATGATGGTGATAGATCTGCCGCACGGGTAGCGACTGTCTTTTTGCCCAACGGCTACTGGTATAACCGGGATGTGCATCGCAAATAATCGTTTCTATTTTTACACCATAGAGTGTCTGCAAATCGGTAATGGTATTTTCAAAGACCTCTAGGCTTCGGGCTGAATCCATTTCACCAATGTGCGCCGATACCACCACACGATGCCCCCAGCCAAGTGCAATGGTATTTTTCATGTGCGCACCAACAGCGAGCACTGGTTGTTTTAATTCAAAGCCCAGATCAAGTTCGAGCGGTGCAATGCCTCGACCAAGGCGTACTGGCCGAGACTTGTCTGCAATGATTCGATAGACAGGATCATCTGCAGGTCGCTCAATAGGGCGATTGTGATGCAGGAAGGCATCCGCAACATGCGCTAGTCGTTTTTCAATTTCCTGGTTGTCGGTGAGTACTGGTTCACCGCTTATATTGGCGGAGGTTGCTACCAGTGGCGCGGCAAAGTCATTGAGCAGCAAATGATGCAAGGGCGAGTAGGGCAACATAATCCCAACCTCATTCAGCCCTGGCGCAATAAGCTCAGATAAATTTGAGAATGCCTTTTTTTCTACCAGCAGAATCGATCTGGCAGGCTGTAACAAAAATGCCTTATCGCTATCAGTTAGAACCGTTGATTGTTCTGCGTATATAAATGGTGTCTCTGCAGGTGCAGGAAACATGATCGCCAGCGGCTTGTCGAGACGTTGTTTTTTATTGCGCAGCCGAGCGACTGCCTGGTTATTACTGGCATCACAGATCAGGTGATAACCGCCGACACCTTTAACAGCGATAATATTGCCCAGCAGCAATTGTTCAATCGCTTTCTGTAGTGAAACTTCATTACCATTATTTACCTCTTTATCACAATGAAAACTGAGTTCCGGCCCGCAAGCCGGGCAACCGACAGGTTCGGCATGAAAGCGACGATTGTCTGAATCTTCATACTCGCTACGACACTGCGCACATAATTCAAATTCCGCCATCGTGGTATTCGGCCTGTCATATGGCAGATGTCGAATTAAGGTATAACGCGGCCCACACTGGGTGCAGTTGATGAACGGGTAGCGGTAACGACGATCAGCAAGTGTATTTAACTCTGCAAGGCAATCATCACACAGGTAAAGATCGGCGGGCACCTGGATATTGGCCTTACCCACTGACTGGCTGTTTTTAATACAGAAATTTTCAAACTCGCTAATCGCGACTTGTTGCTCTGATTCAAGAACAGGTTTTGCCAGTGGCGGTTTTTTTGCAAAGATATCGTCAATAAAGTTTTTGATGGACTGCGAGTTTCCCTGTACGTGAATCTCAACAATACCAACGCAGTTTCTTACCCAGCCAGTCAGATGATACTCGTTGGCAAGCCGGTAAATAAATGGACGAAAGCCAACACCTTGAACGTGACCCGATAATAATATTTTTCTGGCCAGGATATCCGCACCTGTTTGCTGAATATCTGTAAATACCTGGTTAGCCAACGGCTTTCTCTTTTGAATTATTCACCGGTTCACGCAGGCCACTCGACCACCAGATACGACAGGCCCCTTCATCCGAGACCATGCAGGGGCCAACGGGGTTTCTCGGCAAACAGGCCTTACCAAAAAGACGGCATTCATTCGGATAGATTTTTCCAAGTACTACCTGTGCACAGTCACAGCCCGGCAGCATTTCACCGGCACGTTTACGCGCATTATCGGCATACGAAGGAAACAGTTTACGTGCATCATGCCTGCTATATACTTTATTTATTTTATAACCCGAGTCAGAGATGATGCCGATACCTCGCCAGTTGGCATCAACAACATCCATGGCTTTGCCAAGATGCGCCTGCGCAGATTTATTACCACCGGCCTTGACCAGCTCAGCATAACAGTTATCCAGGAAGTAACGGCCCTCGTTGAGCTGGCGTAGTACCGAATACATGGCAGCAAGTAAGCCCTCCGGAGTAAAGCCTGCAACTGCGGCTGGAATGCTGTGGCTATCGACGACAAATTGCCATTCCTCTGGCCCC
>JAOUPA010000253.1 GCA_029880105.1 Gammaproteobacteria bacterium | reverse complement strand
ACCTGTTTGTTGAGCTGTTTCATCATGGTTCTAAGTTCTTCTGTGACAGCTACCATATTGATTGCAATATCTTTAACATTCTTTTCCATTTCTTTTTCGTAAATGGCGCTGCCAACCAGTCCTTCAACAGCGCGAATATGCTTGGTGATGTCACGGATGTCTGTGGTCAGTACATTCATATTGTCGAGAGTGACTTCCAGTTTCTTATGGTCGATAGCGCTGAGAATGTTATTCATTTTCTGGATACTGTCTTCCAGCGTAACGAAAATAGGTTCAATCTTTGTCATCATATCTTTGATGTTGAAGGCTTCGTTAATCGCCAGCGTACTACCATCCGTGAGAAGAGGGCTATCACTGGAGCCTGTGCTTATTTCAATCACGGACTTCTGAACCACGGCGAAGTTAAAGCTGCTGAGTTTGGCCTCAGAATCTTTACGTAGCAGGTTGTGATATTTTCTCAGGATTTTCATCGTGAGTATGACTTTGTTATTGTCATTGATATCAACTGAGCTTACCGCGCCAGCATGCAGGCCAGAGATAATAATTTCGGTGTCCTGATTGACTGCCTGAATCGATTGCAGTTCTCCGTAAATGGTGATGTAGTCTTCAAACAGGTTTTTGGTTTTGCCAGAAGAGAAAAGCAGGCCAACAAGAATAAACAGTGCAACCAGTACAAAGGTGCCAACGATGCGCTCCTGTGTGCTATAGCTGATTCTGTGTATGTAGTGTGTCCTTGGTTCAGAGCGTCTTTCTTGCATGGTGATTATATATTCCTGTTTAATCGTCGGCTTATATCCAGGGCCTGTCAGGCATCCAGATAGTCACGTACTTCCTGAATGTTGCAATGCTGAATTTGATTATCTCTGTCGAATTGAAGCATTGTCTGATCAGAGACATATATTATCTGATCTGAGTGTTTCAGTGCGAATTTGATATTGTGTGTAACCAATATTAGCAGCATGTTTTGATTTTTGACCCTGTTTAGCAGGAACTGCTGAAATGCCTTCACCGAAGCATGCTCGAGTGACCGGAAAGGATTTTCGATCAGCAGGGCTTTAGGATTTAACATCAGTGCCCGGGCAGTGGCGATCTTGTAACGCTGCTCCTTATCGAGATAGGCGGGCAATAATTCGAGATTTTCGCCGGCTTCGATTTCTGTGAGTAGTAGTTGAGCCTTGATTCTAAGATCTTCGGCGGGACCGATTTTATGGTACATAGCGGGTAACATCAGATTTTGTAGCGCATTGGCCGCAGATAGTATGGCGGTATCGGCGTGCAGATAGGCGAATTCACGGCGTGCTCTAACCCAGTCATCTTTATCAAACTGCTGAGTATTTTTATTGCTGATAAGCAGCTGCCCGGATCCTGCCTCCATGATGCCGCCAATGGTCTGCAGCCAGTATGACTTGCTTTCTCTAGCAGGGCCGATGATGGAAATAATTTCGCCAGCCCGTGCCTCAAGATTGATAGTCTTACTGGAGGCGAAATTTAAATCGCTATCTAGCGTCAAATTTTCACAGTGAAGCAGCGGTAAATTTCCCATTATAAAAGAGCCAGTGCCAGCAGGCCCTCGATGACGAAAATAGCCACCAGCCCGTTCACGATAGCGCGTGTTGCCTGTTGTGGTACTTCAGTGGGTGAGATGTGTACCCTCAGGCCGTTGTAGCAGGAGATAGCCGCAATGACGTAGCCGAACAGCAGGTTTTTTGTGATAAACACCATGACCAGATAAGGTGTGAATGCAACTCCGATCTCGGTGAGCAGTTCAAAATGACTACTTGATGAAAACAGACCACTAATGGTGATGCCAAAAACCAGGGCGATGAAGGTGAAATAAACCGTGATCGCCAGCTGTGAAATTGCACAACCAATCAGGCGGGGTGCGATCAGGTAGTTATTGATATTGATGCCCAGCATTTCCAGGCCTTCAATTTCGCCGTGCAGTTTCATGTTGCCAAGGTCAACCACGATCGCTGAACCGGTACGGCTAATCAGGATGATGGCGGCCAGAAAGGGACCAATGCCCAGGCAGATGATATTGACCAGCAGGTTGACGATTTCATCTTTTGCACCAATCGAATCGAGTACGGCGATGAGACGAAAGGTAAAGACGAAGCCCGCAGCCAGGCCAAGCAGGGTAATAGTGGGCAGGGCATCGATACCGGTAAAAATAATTTGCGCGATCATCGAAGAGTAACTCTTTTTGTTGAAGATGCGATTATTGCTGTACCAGTCACGTAGCGCCAGGGTGCTAAAGGTGGCAAGGTTGATTATATACAGGCTGATCTTGAGCAGGTAGCGTCCAGGCAGTCCGGTCAGTATGTTGGCAATAGAATTGTTGGTCATCCGTTAATTTAGCAAGCTGGTTTATTATTGTTACATTTTTCGCTGGCTAAACTATAGCATGAAGCGTGCGCTATCAGTGTTAACTGGGTCTCGATTTTGGTGTGGGTCAGTTAGACGGATGTTCAAGTATCAGCTCAATGGGTTGAAAGTGACCTTCGATTTGTTTGAAGGCGCGCAGATCCAGCACACCTGTGGTGTTCAGTGATACGATTAGATAATAGGCATCAGGATA
>JAOUPA010000069.1 GCA_029880105.1 Gammaproteobacteria bacterium | reverse complement strand
AATGCTAGAAAAACACCAGCGAGTGTGGCATGTATACCACTCTTTAACATAGCAATCCAGAGAACGACACCAATTAGCATATATGGCAATGGTCGGCGAATACCACCAAGATTCAATGCAAGCAGTAGTAGCAACAAGGCAGCAGCTAGAGTCAGCGCATTAAAATTAATTGTTTCTGTATAGAACAATGCAATAACCAGAACGGCTCCGAGGTCATCGACAATCGCGAGGGCGACTAGAAAAGTCAGGAGTTTTTTTGGTACCCGGCCACCCAATAGCGCCAATGCACCCAGTGCAAAAGCAATATCAGTCGCCATTGGTATACCCCAGCCATTAAGGGCATGTCCTTCAGGGTTGATACTGACATAAATCAAAACAGGCACCAGCATACCGCCGATCGCCGCGATAATTGGAAGCATCGCCTGCTTCATATCTGCAAGCTCACCAACCAGAATCTCACGCTTGAGCTCCAGACCAACCACGAAAAAAAATAGTGCCATCAATCCATCATTGATCCAATGATGCAACGATTGCGACAGTTGAAATCCTTCGATACCAATAGTGAATTTCAATTTCAGAAAATGATGATACGCTTCATTCCAGGGAGAGTTAGCTATAACAAGTGCCATCACAGCACATATCATCAGCAAAATACCACTGGTAGTTTGCCGATGAACAAACTCATCCAATGGACTCAATACACGATCAAATGCTTTTTCCCAAGGGGCAATGTACTCATCTTTTTTCAATTTAATCATTACAAAAACTCAAAGTGAAATTGTTTAGTTTATTCAGATATATAACAAAAATTGGCATTCAAATAATGCTAATTTTCTCATAAACATATCCTGTATATCCCATACCTGCTTGTGTATAGATATTGAACACAGCAGTGGCATCAGAGTTCCGCAACAATCATCTTTCATATAAAATTATATTATTGCAGCAACATATACAGAAAGAGATAATCCTGCCACTAAGCCAGAAGATCAAGAGAGGATTAAAGACTTTCTTGCGCTCACATTACTATATATTCATGACCTATATATTATTACTTTCTCCCGGCCAGTTCCCAATCCTCTGTTACGAGAAACATGTATCAGCAGCACTAATATCTGAAGACATTTAGAAAACATAAAAAAAGCCCGGTGATACCGGGCTTTAGTTTTAATACCACTAGTTATAGCTTTTATTATTTTCCAGCAATTTCTTCCAGCTTCTTGGCCTTGATGACCTGACCATCTAGAGATGCATCCTTCGCATTACGGCCATAAGCGACATCAATCAACTGACTGTAATAAACAACCGGCATATTGAACTTGCTGCCGTATTTCGCATTGATTTCGTCCTGATAAATTTCAACATTAGCCTGGCATAATGGGCAAGGCGTTGCGATAACATCAGCACCATTGTCATAAGCCGCTTCGATAATACCGTGGATCATTTCCTGCGATTTTACGGGCTCGGAGAATGCTAACGCACCACCACAGCACTGTACTTTTTTCTCGTAGGTCTTGATTGATTCACCACCTAATGTATCAACCAGTTTGTCGAGGTACATTGGGTTTTCGAATGACTCACCGTCGATACCAAAAGGACGGTTAGTCTGGCAGCCGACATAACCAGCTACCTTCAAGCCTTCCAGTGGTTTTTTCACGCCTGAGCCAATCTGCTCGTAACCAATGTCTTCAATCAGTACTTCCACCATGTGGCGAATCCTGGTTTTATTTTCCAGCTTCAGGCCGGCCTCTGCCAGTGCCTTATTGGTGTCGGCCATGAGGTCACTATCATGACTAAAACGCTCTGATGCCTCTTTTGTAGCCAACCAGCAGGCTGCACAGGTAGCCACTATGTCCTGACCTGCATTATGCTGCTCAGACAGCGCGATATTACGTGCCGACAAAGTCATACGTGGCAGCACACCGCCACCGCCGTAACCGATAGAGGCTGAACAACAGTTCCAATCAGGAATCTGGTTCAGTTTTACATCCAACTCTTCACACATGGTATCAACTGAACGTTGCAGGTTAGAACCTGAAGCGCCTTTCTGTGAAGAACAGCCTGGGTAGTATGAATATTCGTATTTAGCCATTGTAGTTACGCCTCTTTATTTACCGTAGCTTTCGATACGAGCATTCTCGATCTCTTGCGCTTTTTTAATAATCTTCTGCAAGTCACCGGCATTTTTCACACCATGACCACCAAATAACTCCATTGGGCTCATACGCTTGGCTTTCATCATATTCATACCCAGTTTCTGGTGCTTCAATGACTCTTTAATGCCTGAGACAAAACCGTCTTTGAAGTACAGTGACAGACCCAGTTTTAGCTCGTTAACACGGCCTTTCTTCATCATATTGTCCCAGAAAACCTGAGAGAACCATGCTGTAGGCTGTGCTTTTGGTGCCAGACCAAGACGCTTCGCGTAATTAGCCAGACCATGCATGATGTGGGTAATCGGTAGTTCACGTGGACAACGCACGATGCAGTTGTAGCACGAAGTACACATCCACATAGAATCAGAAGTCAGTACTTCGTCGCGCTTACCAGCACGAATCATCATAAAGATTTCCTGAGGAGGATGATCCCAGTGTTTACCTAGCGGACATGAGCCAGCACATACACCACACTGCATGCACATTTTCACCCATTCGCCTTCTTCAACATTGGCCTCAACTTCTTTCAGGAAGTTATTACGGTATTTTTCAACCATTGAACTCATAATATTGGCTCCCTTAGAACTTGAATGGGCTCATGCCGATCTGTTCGATCGTCGTAGCCATATCGTTAATAATTTGTGGCACTTTATGAATATCCGTAATGGAGATTTCATAAGTCTGTACACGTTCTTGCTCAAGGCTTAAGGACTGCAGGGTATCACCTACTTTACCCATACGCTCCTGCGCGGTGCCTGAACCCTTAACAAAGTGACACTGATAGTTGTCGCCACTTGGACAGCCCATCAGGATGATGCCATCGAAACCACTGTTCATTGAGTCAGTAATCCAACTCAGACTGATCGAGCCCAGACAGCGAATAGGAATAATACGTGCGAAGGCACTGTATTCCAGCTTATTCTGTGCTGCCATATCGAGAGCAGGATAGGCATCGTTCTCACAGGCAAGAATCAGGATACGTGGCTTTTCTGAAAATTCATCAGGCATATCAACTGCTTTCAGCTGCTGACCAACGGTATCAACCGAGTAGTTCTCAAAAGAGATAACACGTACCGGGCAGGCACCCATACAAGTACCACAACGACGGCAACGTGATTCGTTGTAAACAGGGTATCCCTGTTCGTCTTCATTGATTGCACCGAAAGGACACTCCACTGTACAACGCTTACACTGTGTACAACCTTCCTTACGGAAGCTTGGGAAGCTCAGATCACCAGAACGAGGATGCGCTGCTCTACCCAGACCGGCATTTTCTGCCTCACCAATAGCGCGCATTGCTGCACCCATGGCATCGTCCATTGCCTGCTTGGCATCCATAGGACGACGTGTTGGTCCGGCAGTATAAATACCAGTACGCTGTGTCTCGTATGGGAAGCAGATGAAATGTGAATCTGCAAAGCCATTAGCCATATGAGGTACATCTTTACCCTGGCGGTAATCAAGGTTAAGGATTGACTCAACATCAACACGAATTTCGACTTCTTCTCCAGCCTTCGCTGATGCTGCATCTTCATTTTCGGCAATCGTCAATTCTGCACGGGTTGGCTGGCCTGAGTTAGGCACCATACCGGTAGCGAGAACGACCAGATCAGCTTCAACCTCAGCTTCTTCATTCAGGATCAGATCCTTGAACTTAACGGTTGGGTTTGCACCATCAACAACTTCACTCACAACGCTCTTGGTAAAGATAACACCTTTCTTCTGACCACTGCGGTAGAAGTTCTCACCGCCTGCACCCGGTGTACGCAAATCGGTGTACATAATGGTAGTTTCAACATCAGGGTTCTGATCCTTGAAGTACATCGCCTGTTTGATACTGGCACTACAGCAGTAACCAGAACAGTGCTCCAGGTGACCTTCTTTCTTACTGCGTTGACCCGCACACTGAACAAAGACCACGCTAGAAACTTCCTTACCGTCAGATGGGCGTTTAATTGCGCCACCATTAGCAGCTATAGCCAGTGCTTCAAGCTCAGCCTGTGTTACCACATCTTTGTTTTTGCCGTAAGCAAACTCAGGCAGTTTATTCGCATCGTAAGGCGTAAAACCACTCGCCTGAACAATCGCACCAAACTCTTTAGTCTGGGTTGCACCACTCTCGGTAGAAATATCTGCTGCAAAACGACCTGGTGCACCAGAAATATTGGTGGTTCTTGAATTCAGGTAAACCGTAATATTGTCATCTGCTTCAACCGCTGCCACCAATGCAGCAACAGGATTTTCCTGTGGATCAGCAAATGGTGCTTTTGTTGGAATAACTTTATGCAGCTGTGCAGTGGCACCACCGAGGGTCGCAGTCTTTTCAACGATGCTACATGGGTAGCCCGCTTTAGAGGCTTCCAGTGCAGCGGTCATACCACCAACACCACCACCGACGATCAGGATGTTCTTGTTAACACCCTGCTGACCACTGGACTCAGGGATCTTGCTGTATTTCGCTTCAGCACAGGCCATACGAATGTAATCATCTGCCATTTCCTGCGTGGTTTCCTGCTGGTCGTCACTATCAGGACGAACCCAGATGACACCTTCACGCAGGTTCGCACGGTGCAAGGTCACATTTTCAAAAGCAAAGGCTTCAGTTTTAGCACGGCGCGAACAGGCAGCGATAACAACACGGTTAACACCTTCGTTATCGATATCGGCCTGAATCATCTTCACGCCATCTTCGTTACACAGGAAATCGTGCTGCTGACAGATTGCTGCTTTACCATCACGAGTTGCTGTGGATGCCAGCTGATCTGCATTCAGGCGATCACCGATACCACAACCTTTACAAATATATGCGCCAATTTTCATTTCATCAGCCATTTCTTAACCCTCCGCCTTTGCAACGCGGTTCACGACCTGGATGGCACGTAACGCAGATGCTGTTGCATGTTGAACGGCACGGTTGACGTCCAACGCATCAGATGAACAACCTGCGGCAAATACGCCACCATTTGCCTCATCATACTCAATGAAGCCTTCGTCATTCACTTTAAGTTCAATTGGGAATGTGTCCTTATCAACACTTGGCTCCATACCAACAGCCAGAACCACCAGGTCATGTTCATTGGCATAGCGGTTGTAACCTTCGGTATCTACACCGTGCAGTGTTGGATTACCGTTCGCCTTGTTCTCAACAATGCTGGCTACTTTTGACTTGATAAACGTCACGTTCTTGTCTTCTTTTACTCTCTGGTAGAAATCATCAAAACGGTCTATGGCGCGAATATCAATGTAGTAAATAGAAACATTGGCATCATCACCGTATTTCTCACTCACGTAAGTACTCTGTTTCAATGAAGCCATGCAACAAATACGTGAACAATGTTTCAGGTAGTTGCGGTCACGTGAACCAGCACACTGAATGAAGGCCACGTTCTTGGCTTCAGCACCATCAGAAGGACGAACCAGCTTGCCGCCCGTAGGACCGAATGGATCCATCATACGCTCGAACTCGACACTGGTAATCACATTCTTTATACGGTCATAACCGTAAGGTTGAATCTTGTTAGCATCATATGGACGCCAGCCCGTTGCCCAGATAACAGCACCGGCCTTCAGTTCGATAGTCTCTTCCTGCATATCCAGATCAATCGCATCAAACTTACACGCATCTTTGGCTTTCTGCGCATCATCAGTACCAATCATCTGGGGATCGATCACATAACGCTTTGGCTGTGCCAGGTTGTATGGCAGGTATGCGCCTTTATGCTTATCCATGTTGTAGTTGAACTCGTTATCAAACTCAGACTCAACCGCATCACCACAGGCACCACAGGCCGTACAATTTGAATTTACATAACGTGGGCTAATTTTCACTGTCGCAGTGTAATTACCGGCCTCACCTTCCAGACCTGTCACCTCAGCCATAGTCACAACTGTGATGTTCTTATTGGCATTCATACGACGCTGGTTAATTTCCAGGCCACAGGTCGGGAAGCACAGCTTGGGAAAGTATTTATAAAGTTGAGAAACACGACCACCAATAAAGGGGCGTTTCTCAATCACGATGACCTGTTTGCCAACTTCAGCAGCCTCAAGCGCAGCAGTCATGCCGCTGATGCCTCCGCCAACAACCAGTATGGTCTGGTTAGTTGCAACTATATCCGACATCTTATTCCTCCAAAGGATCGCGTGTCAGTATCAAAAAAAGTCTTTTAAATCATAAAGATAAAAAGACCCAAGAATTCATTCCAGAACGCCAGCATAATACCCCTGACGCAGGGAGTGCATATCATACCCGTTTCGGCCCAATTTCTCTATATACTGGGCAATTGTTGGGGTAGGAAAATTCTATAAGCAGATAGAATTTCTTTATAGAAAGAACAGAAAATAAAAAAACGCTCAAATCACAGTAGAATTTACAGTTTAAAACGATGAACAAAACAGAAAAATGCCCCTGTGGGTCAGAAATATCATTTCAACAATGCTGTGCCAAATACCTGAACGACGATGCAAAACCAGAAACCGCAGAACAGCTAATGCGCTCACGTTACTGCGCCTATGTAAAACATGATGAGGCCTATTTACTAAATAGCTGGCATGACCAAACACAACCCGAAACCATCGATTTCAATCCCACCACTCAATGGATTCGCCTGCGCATCGTAAACAGTGATAGAGGCATGATTAATGACAACGAAGGCAATGTGGAGTTTACCGCTATCTACAAACAGAATGGCCGCGCCTATCGGCTACACGAAGTGAGCCGGTTTATACGTGATAGCAGTGGTAACTGGTCCTACATTGATGGCGAAGTGACCTAGAACTGATCGGCAACCAAACAACAAAATTAGCGGCTACTTAATTTTTTAACCTTCACTTCTATTGAGTGATGTAATTAACTCAGGCACAGGCCGCTTTGTGTAATGCAAAAAAACAGCCGCTCGAAAGGAGCGGCTGTTTATCATCTCAACAACGTGAGCAGATCTAAGCAGCAGCCTTGCGCTGACCGAAGCGTCTCAGCAGGCCCAACAATCCCAGTGATGAAATCAGCATCGGCAGGCTTAGCATACCACCACCGCCGCCACCGCCTGAAGGGGCAGGAGATGAAGGCGTAATATCATCCCACCACAGATCATAACTTGATCCATTGTAATTACTAGTTCCAGCACTGGCTCCACCCTTGGTTGTACCGGTTGACGAACCAACAAGCGTGGTTACCTTAATCAGATAAGCACCTCCAGTGCCTACATCATAATCGATACTCTCATTATCAGTCGTCGAGTTTGAAGATGCTAGCACAGTAGTGCCGGTTGCATCATAAAGCTCAATGTTTATATCTGCACTGGTATGCGAGAAAGTCGCGTTAATTTGAACTCGTGTATAACCGGGCGTTACATCGATTAGATACCAGTCAGCATCGTTGGATATAGCAAGCCCTAGCAGGTTTGATAATAACGTCGCCTCGTTAGCACCAAGATTATATGCAGTAGCAGGTGTATTATTTGACTCATAACTGTCATCACCAGTCGGTACAGCGACAGCATTCCATCGCAGATCATAGTTTGTACCATTAAAGTTACCCGCGTTGGTATCAACTTTAATATAATAGGTACCCGCAGCACCCACATCAAAGCTTATAACCTCATTATCAGTAAATGATGTTGAAGAGGCCAACAACGTGCCTACCGCATCATAAAGATGGATATTTATGTCAGCACTGGCATGCAGGAAAGTCGCCTCAACCTGAACTTCTGTTTCACCAGAAACCACGTTAATGGCATACCAGTCATCATCATTGGATACACCTTCTCCTGAGAGGGCAGATAGCCAGGTCAGCTTATTCGAAGCAAGGTTATACGCAGATGAGCGTACATCATTTTCTTCATATAAATCATCAGTTGGCGGGGCAACTGCGGGCATAACATCATCCCAGTACATATCATAGGTGGCGCCAACGTAACCACCATAGGTTGTAACCTTAATCAGGTAAAAACCACCTGCACCTACGTCATAGTCGATACTCTCACTATCAGTCCCATAATAGGAAGAGGCAAGCAGGATAGTGCCTGTTGAATCATATAGCTCGATATCGATATCCGCAGACGCTGATGAGAAAGTCGCATCAATTTGCACCTGCGTATAACCGGGAGTGACTTCAATCTTGTACCAGTCTTCATCATTGGATATACCTAAACCCGACAGGCCAGACAGCCAGATCATTTCATTAAGGGTGTGGTCATAGGCAGTTGAGGCTGTGTTGTTTACCTCATAATTATCATCACCCGTTGCAGAGGGCGGCTGTATATCATCCCACCATAATGTATAAGTGGCGCCATTATAGCTACCCCAGACATCAACATAGATGTAATAAGTGCCGCCTGCTGGATCGACATCAAATTCAATATACTCGTTGTTGGTGACACTTTCAGACGAATCCAGATAGTTTCCAAGACTATCGGTCAAGAAAAGATCCAGGTCGGCATCAGCATGCAGATGCTGGAGGTCAATCTGGACACGATTGAAACCGGGGGTGACATAAATTTTGTACCAGTCCAGATCCCAGGATACACCATTTATTGTTGTTAATTCACCGAAACTATGATCATAGGCCGTAGACAGCGTGTCATTTTCTTCATAGCTATCATCGGTGGCTGAAATTGCTGCAATAGCACCATATGACAGCCCGGCAAACAATGCGCCGAAAATTAAACGTGCAACTGGTTTGAGATTCATAATTGAGTATCCCTTGTTATTGTTATATTTGAACTTGAAAGAAGGCGAACCTTAACAGAATTCTGCCTCATAAATCCAGTTGTATTACCCTGAAATTTGCAAGTTTATCTTAAAAAAATGCGCACTGGATCACAAGTTAATCATTCGACTTAAACTGGATTAAGTAATTTTTTATTTGCAGAAAAAAGAGATGCTCTATTTAACCTAATACACGAATAACCAAGAAAAAATATTTATTATTCATCTTCTAGCAGTATGGCTATTCAGGCGTTGCGTTTTTATTCATTCGTTTAGCTATTTCATCCGAATTAAAACTTTTGGGCTCCAGCACCCCCTCTGCCTCCAGCCGTAGTCTGACCCGTTTCATAACAGATCTGAATTTCTGCCTTTGCTCAGGCGCCAGAGATTCATCTAATTTTCGCTTATGCAAAAGGATCTCCTCAGCATACAGTTCCAGATTATCGACATAACCCAATTCCGATTTCTTTTGCGAATTCTGTAGCAATACCGGTTTCTGTTCTAACTGTACTGGAACCGAATCAGGTCCATCATTACTGGGTTTCACATAGACATATTCGGCATCTTCGCCTACGGGTAAGACCTCCAACGAAGTCAGTCTACCCCTGGTGCAGCCCTTTATCTTTTCATGCTGCATAACAGTATTTATATCAGCCGTCAGATACTTGATACTTTGACTTAGTGTCATTGAATCAGCTAACTCAACAGGTCGGTCTGCATCCATAGAAAAAGCTAGATCAAAATGATACTGCTTAGCCAGTAACGTCAACGTCTGCCGCAAAGTTCCTGCCTGGGTAGAAAGATTGACCACTGGATCACAATCTTCACTAGCCTGTTCCGCTATCGTTTCCACGTATATAAAACACTGGAAATACAGCACAAAAAACAAAGTTAATTTTTTTATCATCATGAACAAACCAGTCAGAATATTTAGATAGGGTAAATACGGCCAAAGAATCACCTTAACATCGTATAAACTTTA
>JAOUPA010000252.1 GCA_029880105.1 Gammaproteobacteria bacterium | reverse complement strand
GTTAAAACCCTGGCTGAAGAGTGCGTGGCTAATTTCACTGGCGTCGGCATTGTCGAGTTGTGAGCCGGTAGCATCGCCGCCGATGCGCTTCAGTGCACCGGCAATGCCATCGGGGTTGCGGGTGAATTGTACGGCAGAGGCATCGGCCAGAAACTCACGTTGTCGACTGACTGCGGCCTTGATCAGGCTGCCGAAAAAAGTGCCGGCATAGCCGAGAGCCATCAGACCAATACCCAGAATGACGATACCACCACCATTTTTTGAGCTACCCCTGGAGCGACCACTGGAACGTAGAATGTGGTAGCCAATAGTGCTGATAACAGTAATGCCATAGAGCACGCCGATCAGGCGAATATTGATCCGCATATCTCCATTAAAAATATGGCTGAACTCGTGTGCGATAACGCCCTGTAGCTCCTCACGCGAGAGTTTTTCGATAGCGCCGCGGGTGATGCCAATGACGGCATCGCTGGCCTTATAACCGGCAGCGAAGGCGTTAATACCTTCTTCATCGAGCAAATAAACGGGTGGTACCGGGCTGCCGGAGGCGATGGCCATTTCTTCAACGACGTTAAGAATTTTCTGTTTGTTGTAGTCGCCGTTGTGATCGACCAGCAGTTCACCGTCCAGCATTTCAGCGACACGTGCGCCACCACCGGCAAGGGCAATAATTTTGTAGGCACTACCCAGCAGGATGGTGCTCGCCACGCCAGCGCCAACCAGCATAAATACTGTCCAGTCGAATTGCGGGGTGATGGTCTTACCGCCTGCAGTGCTGCCGCTGAATACAGCCAGCACCAGCAGGTTGGTGAGTATGATTAAGGTAATAACGGCCAGTGCAAAAAGCAAAATGAGCTGACCAGTCTTTTTGCGCGCTCTATCCTGAGACTGGAAAAAATTCATTCAACAGGCAACGCGCGGTTTAAAAAGAAACTTTGGGTGCGGCCTGAATTTCTGCGCTGTCCTCGAATTCCAGCAGGGTGGCATCGTGATCGTGTCCAAACAATGCGGCGAATACGACGGGTGGGAAAGACTGCTTGTAGGTGTTGTATTCCATGACCTGGTCATTGAAGGCCTGACGTGCAAAGGCTACCTTGTTTTCAGTGCTGGTGAGTTCTTCACTGAGTTGCATCATGTTCTGGTTGGCTTTCAGGTCCGGGTAGTCTTCCATCACGACACTGAATTTACTCATGGCGCCGGCAAGCGTGCCTTCGGCATTCATTAACTCGTGGATGGCGTGGGCATCTCCAGGATTGACTGCCGCAGCTGACAGGTTATTAACGGCGCTGTTGCGTGCATTGATGACATTTTCCAGTGTCTCCCTCTCGTGCTTCATATAGCCCTTGGCGACCTCGATCAAATTGGGGATCAGGTCATAACGACGTTTTAGCTGCACCTCGATCTGGGCAAAGGCATTCTGGTAGCGATTTCTCAGGCTAACCAGCGTATTGAAAATACTGATAATGTAAAAAATGACAGCCGCAATGATAACCAGTGTTACGATAGTTGAAGTTTCCATAATGAACCGCCTGTACAGTTTCGGGTGATTTTTTAGTTATTTATATAAGGAATATAGTCGCTAGTCCCAAAAATGCAGCAAGACCGACGATATCTGTAATGGTGGTGACTACCACACTGCCAGCAATTGCTGGGTCAATATTGGCCTTGCGCATCATCAGCGGTACGGCAACACCTGAGAAGGCAGCGATGAATAAATTGATAATGACTGCAGCGGCAATCACCAGCCCAATCTTGAGATCGCCAAACCAGACCACAGCAATTGCCGCGATCACTATCGCCCAGCCGAGGCCATTGAGCAGGCCAACAATAATCTCCTTGATCATCAGCCAGCGTTTATTGCTGTTGCTGACCTGGCCCAGCGCCAGGCCGCGGATGACCAGGGTGAGTGTCTGTGTTCCGGCAATGCCCCCCATACTGGCGACGACATTCATCAGTACCGCTATAGTGACCACCTTTTCCAGCGTGCCTTCAAAATTGGAAACCACCCAGGAGGCCATAAAGGCGGTGATCAGGTTAATGCCCAGCCAGACCGCGCGACGGCGCGAACTGGGTATCACGGGTGCGAACAAATCTTCTTCTTCATTCAGACCGGCCATACTGAGTACGTTGTGGTCACCTTCATCACGAATAACGTCGACCACGTCATCGATGGTAATACGGCCGAGCAGTTTCATATTGTCATCAACCACGGGTGCAGACAGCAGGTCGTGGGTCTCGAATAACTTGGCAACCTCGTTATCTTCTGTCGTGGCCTTGATGAACTCGGTTTCACGGGTCATGACATCGCCAACGGTGAGGTCGGTGTCGGAGGTCAGCAGCGTCGACAGCGGTAATAGGCCGATATAAGTATTGTCGCGGGTAGTGACGATCAGGCTGTCAGTGTTCTTCGGGATGTCGCCCAGGGCCCGCAGATATCGCAGTACCACATCCAGTGTCACTTCGGCACGCACGGTCAGCGTGTCGGTATTCATCAGGCCGCCAGCACTGTCCTCCGGGTAGGAGAGTATGGCCTCAAGGCGTTCGCGATGCTGTTCGTCGAGCGAAGTTAAGACCAGTTTGGT
>JAOUPA010000251.1 GCA_029880105.1 Gammaproteobacteria bacterium | reverse complement strand
TATAGCTTTCGCTACTACCCTCTCGGGTATTTGTGGTCTGGACTTTCTCTTTACCATACTGTAAAAGTTTTTACAGCTTAGGCAGGAGCCGTCAAGTCTCTACACTTTCAATGGAACTGAAATGAAACTACACAAATATTCTCTAACTCAACTTAAAGATGCAATTAAAACATCGCATTCATTAAGACAGGTGTTATTAAAACTTCATGTAGCACCATACGGCGGCAACTATGATGTCTTGCGGAAAGCTATTCAGCATTATCAGCTTGATACATCACATTTTACTGGTCAGGCATGGAATAAAGGTAAAAAGTTGAAACCTAAATATTCTATAAAAGATTACCTAAGCAACAAAATTCCAATTCAGTCATTCAAGTTAAAGAACAGACTCATTGAGTCAGGTTTGTTAGA
The DNA here is from genome assembly GCA_029880105.1 of Gammaproteobacteria bacterium. GTDB lineage: Bacteria > Pseudomonadota > Gammaproteobacteria > SZUA-229 > SZUA-229 > LH-M37. Next base: position 2,174 of record JAOUPA010000251.1, on the reverse strand, counting down.
ACCTGTTTGTTCTCATTGTCGGAATACCGACTGGCTTGAAGAACCGATACCTTTAGAACTTGACCATATAAACGGAAACAATAAAGACAATCGATTAAACAATCTTCGTCTTTTATGCCCTAATTGCCATGCTTTAACTCCGACGTATCGAAGTAAAAACCGTTCCAAAGCTTAGCTCGGGATTGCCACCGCCATAACGCGTTGAGGTTTCCCCGAATTTGACTCCATTCACACCAGATGTTTCCAGTCTGGGTGCTCAAATTTTTAAGTCCCTTGCGTCTACCAATTTCGCCACCCGGGCGTATTACTTAATGGATGGGAAAATTAAAGTGCGTATTCTATGGGAAAAGATTCTTGATGTGAATGTTTTTATTTGAAGATAACAGATTAATTTTATTGAGTATTTGAATATGGAGGCCGAGGCCGGAGTCGAACCGACCTACATGGATTTGCAATCCAGTGCATAACCGCTTTGCTACTCGGCCATAATCTTTCTTTTTTGCTATAAAAAAGCCCCGGTCGGAATGACCAACCGAGGCTTACTTTATCTGGAGCGGGTGATGAGATTTGAACTCACGACAGCCTCGTTGGCAACGAGGGGCTCTACCACTGAGCTACACCCGCAAAATCTGTTACTGCTGCTCCAGGAGCGATTCATTTAACAGGCTCGCTATTTTAATAATAAGCGGTTCGCTGTCAAGCAGTAATTACTGAGAATTTATAATTATCAGCAACTTACATATCATGCCTGACTTCCTGCCAGGCGGCCTTGAGATAGATAAACATCGATATAATAGTCAGCGCGGCCGCAATGCCCAGTAATATGACGCCAACCGTATGGGTCGGGATGCCCAGCCAGTCGTCTCGATGCAGCAAAAAACCGATCGCAAACAGCTGGGAGGTGGTTTTTATCTTACCTATCATTGAGACAGCCACGGTGGATTTTTTGCCCAGCTGTGCCATCCACTCGCGCAGTGCAGATATGGTAATCTCACGCCCGATAATGATGATGCTACCCAGGATAATCAGCATTTCAGGATGTGCCGCGGTAATCATAATCAGGGCAACCGCGACAATCAGCTTGTCGGCCACGGGATCAAGGAACGCCCCCAGCGCAGATTGCTGATTGAGTTTGCGCGCCAGGTAACCATCAAACCAGTCTGTAATGGCAATAAGACCATAAAACCAGGCACTGGCCGGGCGGGCCCAGTCATAAGGCAGGTAGAAAACCACCATAAAAGCCGGTATCAGCGCTATGCGTATCAGGGTCAGTGTATTCGGAATATTTAAATGCATGATTTACTTATAGGTCTTAATTTCGCAGCACATCATAAATGATTTGAGCTAATTTTCTACTGATTCCGGGTATTTTTGCCAAATCTTCAACACCGGCCTGTTTAACCCCCTGTATTCCACCAAAATGTTTTATCAGGGTCTGGCGCCGTTTCGGGCCTAATCCCGGGATATTCTCCAGTGTTGACTGCTGCCTGGCTTTGGCACGCTGGTTACGGTGGCCGCTGATAGCAAAACGGTGTGCCTCATCCCGCACCTGTAAGATCAGGTGAAAGGCCAGGGAATCCTGGGGCAGAAAATGATCCGGCCGACCGTCACTAAAGACCAGCTTCTCCAGCCCGGCTTTACGCCCCTCGCCTTTGGCAACACCGATTAACAGCACATTGTCGATGTCCAGCTGATCGAGCACTTCAACGGCCTGGCGCAACTGGCCCTTGCCACCGTCGATCAGCAGAATATCGGGTAACCTGGCCTCGCCTTTTTTTAGCCGGGTATAACGTCGCTGAAGAGCCTGGCGCATGGCAGCATAATCATCACCGGGTTCGATACCGTCGATATTAAAACGACGGTAATCATTTTTGCAGGCACCTTCCAGCGTGAATACCACGCAGGAAGCGACCGTGGCCTCCCCCTGGGTATGGCTAATATCAAAACATTCAATCCGGCCAGGTAATTCATCCAGCTGCAAAACACCCTGTAATTCTTCAAAGCGCTTGATCATGCTGGCACGGGATGAATTTCTCACGTTAAGCGAAGTCTGGGCATTGTTTAATGCCATATCAACCCAGCGTGCCCGATCACCACGAACGTTGCTGCTTAATTTCAGTTTGCGTTTACTTTTCTCAGCCAGCACCTGTTCAATCAATAACTGCTGTTCAACA
>JAOUPA010000250.1 GCA_029880105.1 Gammaproteobacteria bacterium | reverse complement strand
AGACGATGCTCTCCCGGCACGCCAGGCGAACGCCGCAATCTGCGTCTGGAACTAAAAGTACTGGCAGATGTTGGCCTGCTCGGTCTACCGAATGCGGGCAAATCTACCTTTATCCGCTCGGTTTCAGCGGCACGGCCCAAAGTAGCCAACTACCCGTTCACCACCCTGTTTCCCAATCTGGGCGTGGTACGTGTCGGCATGAATCAGAGTTTTGTCATTGCCGACATTCCCGGCATCATCGAGGGCGCATCAGAAGGAGCGGGCCTGGGCATACAGTTTTTAAAACACCTGTCGCGCACACAGCTATTACTGCACATTATCGATATCGCTCCATTTGACGGCAGCGATCCGGCTGAAGAAGCACAGATCATTATTAATGAACTGGACAGCTTCAGCCATGAACTGGCTGAAAAGCCACGCTGGCTGGTGCTAAACAAAACCGACCTGCTGGATGACGAAGAGTTAAAAGACAGACAGCAAGAAATCGTTTCCCGACTAAACTGGAAAGGCCCGGTATATACCATTTCCGCACTCAGTAAAAAAGGCACTGAAAAACTTGCTTTCGACATCATGAAACAACTCGAAACAGATAGAGAATCAGAACGTGACCTGCAACTGACCCAGGAAAATATCCAGGAACAATAATAAAGAGCACACCATGACTACGCGCAAAAACGTCGCTGAATCAAAACGCTGGGTAATAAAAATAGGCAGCGCACTCATCACCAATAATGGCCAGGGCTTGAATACTCAGGCAATGCAGTCATGGGCCGAGCAGGTCGCCAACCTGCGCGCAGCTGGCAAAGAGGTCTTACTCGTATGTTCTGGCGCGGTTGCTGAAGGCATGGCACGCATCGGCTGGAAGCAGCGGCCACATGCCCTGCATGAATTACAGGCCGCTGCCGCACTCGGTCAGATGGGCCTGGTTCAACAATTTGAAAGCTGCTTCAAGCAGCACGACATCCATACCGCACAGATATTACTGACCCATGAAGACCTCAGCAATCGGCAACGCTATCTCAATGCCCGCAGCACACTAAAAACCCTGTTGTCCCTGGGCGCCATCCCTATCATCAATGAAAACGATACCGTTGCCACCGATGAGATCCGGTTTGGCGATAACGACACACTGGGCGCACTGGTCAGCAACCTCGTCGAGGCGGACACCCTGATACTACTCACAGATCAGCAGGGGCTCTTTAACAAGGACCCCCGTCATAACGACGATGCAGAACTGATCAGCGAATCCAACGCTAACAACGTAGCGCTACTGGCCATGGCTGGCGACAGTGGTGCGCTGGGGCAGGGCGGCATGCGCACGAAGATCACTGCCGCACAGCGCGCGGCACGTTCCGGCGCTACCACCATCATCGCCTCTGGTTCAGAAAAAAATATTCTGCAAAAAATCGCTTCTGGCGAAACCATAGGTACCCTGCTGACAGCAGACAATGAACCGCTCACCGCACGCAAGCAGTGGCTCGCCAATCAATTAAAGATATCAGGTAAATTATTTCTTGACGCCGGCGCCAGCAGAGCTGTTCAGCAATCAGGCGTAAGCCTGCTTGCGGTAGGCGTCACTAGCGTGGAAGGTAATTTTCAACGCGGCGAGGTGGTCGCCTGCATCAACTCAGAAGGCATAGAAATTGCGCGTGGACTGGTCAATTATGACAGCAAGGAAAGCCAGCTAATCAAAGGCGAGACCAGCGAAAAATTTGAAACTATTCTTGGTTATGTCGATGAAGCAGAATTGATCCATCGTGACAACCTGGTCCTGCTGTAACTCACCTGCCAGGTGAGTACAATGGCCATAACAATCTAAACTAAAGCTTAACTTAAGACCCCAGTCACTCAGCAATCCACTTCATTAGATACTATGACAGTATCCGTATTTATCTGGACGCTTTCAGGCATAAATAACGCGCTGGCCGGAGCAGAAAAAAGTATAAGAAGAGCCGTAAATAAACCTTTTATTAAATTCATTTGATACATCCATAACATTTAGATCATTTTATATGAGCCATATAAGCAAACTCCATGCCACTAATGTAACCTACTGTTTTAACACTAAATATAAAATTATCGGCTTCATTATTTTTTAGCTTTGTAAAATAATGCGACACTCTTACCGGTTTGATAAAAATAGACACTGGCCATATTTACATCACTTTCCTGACTCCTTGCGGAATACGACCACCAAGGATGGTGGAAATGCAGATATTGCATCGTTACATGGATGTAACTTATTAGCGCAATGCAGGAGCAACTGCCGAGAAGCAAATAGCTGCCCACCATCCCTGGGCATAACCGCACCGCCTTCCTGGCTCCTTGCGGAATACCGCCCATCCATGGGCATAAAAAAACGCCAATGGTTTTATAATCATTGGCGTTTTTAAAGACTTTGAAAAGAAAGACTAAAATCTTATTTCATGCCTTCGTAGTAAGCACCCAGGTTTTCCATATCTGCATCACTTAAAGGCGCTGTCATTGCTTTCATTGTTGGCTCTGCACGAGTGCCATCTTTAAATGCTTTTAGCTGTTTTGTGATGTATGCAGCTTTCTGGCCAGCAAGGTTTGGATAGTTAGGTGCCATGCTGATACCTTTGGCACCATGACA
>JAOUPA010000079.1 GCA_029880105.1 Gammaproteobacteria bacterium | reverse complement strand
AATTGCTCAATCAGCCGAAGATTTGCCGGATTATCTTCAACATACAACATCGTATATATCTGTTCACCTTGCATCTGTTCACCTCGCATATCTTCAGCCACAGTCATTTTCTCAGGCTCATCAGCCACGTCTTCGCTATCAGTGGTCACATCATGACTCACCGGCAACTCAATCCAGAAAGTAGAACCTACGTTCAACTGACTTTCCATACCAATACGTCCTTTCATTTTATCCATGATTTTCTTGGTAATGACCAGGCCTATACCCGTACCTTCAATATCGGTTTTTTCTGCACCGAAGCGATTGAATGCCTTAAACAATTGTGACTGGTTATTTTCAGACATGCCTGCTCCTGTGTCAGTCACACTCAGTCGAATATAAGCGTCACTTGTTGCAGAGCAGGAAACAGTAATCCGGCCATTTTTCCTGTTATATTTCACGGCATTACTCAACAGATTAAACAGCACCTGTTTTAACCGGGTACGGTCAGCAAGTACTGTCATGCGCCTCTGACAAATTGCTTCAAAAGACAGTTCTTCATTATTACACAGCAGTGAAATATTAATGCCATGCCTCTCTGACAGTGGCGCAATCAACTTCAGACACTCACCCATCACCATACTAATGTCGACCGGCTCTATATCAAGATCAAGATATCCAGCCTCAATTTTTGACAGGTCCAGAATCTCATTAATCAATTCCAGCAGATGTTTACCTGCACGCATAATCTCCTGCACATTATCCTGCTGAACTTCACTCATCTCGGCAAAATCCATCTCTAGCAATTGAGAGAAACCAATAATGGCATTCATCGGTGTACGCAACTCATGGCTCATACTCGACAGGAAGTGCGATTTTGCCTTATTGGCATTTTCTGCCTCCTGCTTGGCATCAACCAGTTTTTTCAATGCCTGTTTCTGCTCAATCGCAATGGCTGCGAATTTTGCCAGATCGGTAACCAGCCCCATGCCGCGCTCATCCGGTGTTTTCACCTCGTTATAATACATATCACAGGTACCGAGCACCCTGCCGTCCGCAGCCAGGATAGGTAATGACCAGCATGCATGCAGATTCGCCTCAATCACAATAGTCTGAAACTCCTGCCAGTTAGGGTGCGTCTGTATGTCGCTGACAATAAGCGGCAAGGCCTGCACCGCTGACGCACAGCAGGTGCCCACATTTAAGCCGATTTCAATACCGTCCAGTGCTTCAATAAACAGACGAGGCAGGTGTGGCGCAGTTGCGCAATGTAGATGACTTCCCGAATCATCCAGCAACATGATTGAACCCATGACGCCGGGTAACATTTGCTCAGCATGTAATACTATCGCCGTTAATATTTTTTCCAGTGGGCTATTGTTGGCAATCAGCTCAAGAATTTCATTATGACCCGCTTGCAGGTGCTCACTCCAGATACGATCTGATATATCCTGAACAGTGCCGTGCAGCAAAACAACTTCACCCTGGTCATTTCTTACTGCCTCACCCTCTTCGTGCACCCAGCGTATCTCGCCATCCGGCAATATAATCCTGTGATCGATACTGTGTTTCGAACCTGACTCAATGGCATTTTGAATAGATTGTTTAAGGGGCTTTATATCGTCTGAATGCACGGTTGAGATAAACCGCTCAAAACTCACCTCAAAGGCACCCGGCTCAAAACCAAAAATACGGAATGCCTCATCAGACCAGGTAACTTTGCCGGTCTTCATATCTCGAGACCAGTTTCCAATCTGTCCTATCTGCTGGGCTGTTCTTAATAAGGCCTCACTCTCCTGCAATGCCAGCTGCGCCTGTTTACGCTGGGTAATATCCTGTACCACACCCAGCATATGCAGCGGTTTGCCATTATCTTCATCGCGAACCACATCTCCGCGTTCATGCACCCAGCGTACCGTGCCATCTACCTGCAGAACGCGATGCTCAATATCATAATGTGCACCGTGATAGACGCAGTTATTGACCGCATCAACCACATATTGCCGATCATCCGGGTGTACCGATTTAAGAAAATTCTCATAGGTATGCTGAATCTCTCCCTTGGAGTAACCAAAAAGAGGTGCGATTCGCTCAGACCAGTACAGCGCACCCGTCTGTATATTCCAGTCCCAGGTACCAATATTGGCATATTCCTGACTGCGGTTAAGCCTGTCCTCATTAACACGTACCTGGGTAATATCAGTACGTGCAGCCACGAACTGATAAGGCCTGCCATTTTCATCAAGAAACGGTACGATGGTCGATTCGACCCAGTACTCATCACCACCCTTTGTACGATTGCAGATGGTACCGTGCCAGACCTTCCCACTGCTGATACAGTTCCACATATCCTGGTAAAAGCTCTTTGAGTGACAACCCGACTTAAGCATACGGTGGTTTTGCCCCAATAATTCCCTGCGCGTATAACCACTGATTTCACAGAATTTATCATTGGCATAAGTAATCCGGCCGGCAACATCGGTAATACTGACAATGGCGTGCTCATCGAGTGTAATATTTTTATACTCACTATCACGTAGTGCCCTGCGCAAACTTATATTCATTTCTGAAGACCAGCGAGACCGTTTTGCCCTGGCATAGACGGCCTGGAGCAGGTGTTGAGGCTCGACGGATTTATTCAGAAAATCATCGCCACCCAGATTCAACGCGAGCAGCTGACGATCTATATCCGGCTCAGTCGATAAAAAGACAATCGGTGTATGCGCCCATTCATCATCCTGGCGAATCACCTGGGCCAGTTCCATGCCAGAACAGCTCGGCATATAGATATCCAGCAGAATTAAATCTGGTATAAATCGCTCCATAACATGGATACATTCAATCGGGTCAGAGAGCGCCTCGACATTCATATTGGCTTCGCGCAACACAGATGAATAATAATCAAGCAATACCTCGTCGTCATCGATCAATAAAATACGATAGAGATCATCTGGCTGCCGACTGAAAAGGTTATCCATCGTCTGCACCAGCTTTTTAATGTCCAGGGGCTTGGTGAAATAGCGTAAGGCACCAGCACGAGTGGCAGCAAGGCGTGCACCAACACCAGCCTGATTTGAGATAAAGATGACAGGGCAGTGGGGGCTGCGTTCTCTAAAGTTCGATATACACTCAGCACCATCGAGACTACTGCCGTCAAAAATCATATCCATCAGGACCGCATCGGGCTGGATTTCATCCATAACTGCTTCAAAATCTTCAGGCCTGGCAAAATGCCGTACCTGATAACCTGCCTTCTCGAGGTGGGCAATAATATCTTTGGCAACCAGTAGATCATCTTCAACCAGGCAGATCAGTTCATTACCCTGGGCATAGGAGCGCGGGCCAGGTATGGGGGGGAGATAAGGTGCAGTTGTCGGCGTCCATGAGCTTGCTACCTGTTCCAGCCTGTCCAGCAGGTCGTCGACTATTCGCTGCACAGACGAATCAATTACCTGCTGCTCAACCATCTGCTGCTTGATCAGGCCTTCAATCTCTGCCGAGACCTTGCTCACAGCCTGCGCACCAAAGGTGCCGCTGGCCCCGGTCAGGCCATGCACCTTTATATGCAGTGCAATAACATCGTCATCAGATGGTTCACCCTGACACAGACGGGCCCACTGTGACCTTATTTCTACGATCGCCTCAGGGAGCTGCTGTTTAAACTCGGCCTGCAACTCGGCAAGTTTCTGGTTAATACTGGATGTATCTAACGCCACCATTATCTCTATACTTTTCTCTAAAAACTGCTGTTAACTATAGATTGAAAATCCCACAGCAACCGCATATATAACCAATTATTCAGTCATTATCGGTATTTTTGGCCCCAGCTACACGATTACCGCTGGACAACAACATACCATTCAAACATGGTACTGATTTTATACGGCCAAACCGTTATAGTTACCAACCAGTGAAGCCGTAATACCCAATACTATGTACAACGCCTATTTCAATTTCAAGGAAGCGCCTTTCTCCATCGCACCCGACCCCCGTTATCTCTACATGACGGGGCAGCATCGCGAAGCGCTCGCCCACCTGGTTTATGGCCTGAATAGCGAAGGCGGTTGCATCCTGCTGACGGGAGAAGTTGGTACTGGCAAAACAACGGTATGCCGCTGCCTGCTTGAACAGATACCTGAACATACCAACATTGCACTGGTTGTCAATCCAAAAGTGACCGCCACCGAATTACTGGCGACCATCTGCGATGAATTGAAAATTGCGTACCCTGCTGAAAACAATACGATAAAAACCTACATTGACAGGATCAATCACTTTCTGATTGATGCCAATGCGCGCAATGAAAAAAACGTCCTGATTATTGATGAAGCGCAAAATCTCGATGACACAGTACTGGAACAGCTAAGGCTGCTCACCAACCTGGAAACCAACCAGCGCAAACTACTACAGATCATCATTCTTGGTCAGCCCGAATTACTCAATATCCTGGCACGACAGGAAATGCGCCAGCTAGCACAACGCATTACTGCACGTTTCCACCTGAATGCACTATCGCGCAATGAAGTGAAGGCCTATATCAATCATCGACTGGCAGTGGCTGGACAGAATGCCCGACTCTTTCCCGATACGACCATTGCGCAGCTCTATCGCCTGAGTAACGGCATCCCCCGCCTGCTCAATGTTATCTGCGATCGCGCATTACTTGGCACCTATGTGCAAAACAAACCAGTCGTTGATACAAAAACACTCTCCACCGCTGCCAAAGAAGTATTTGGCGAGCTCAAACAGGTGCAGAACAGATCAAAACTGGAAAAGCTCATTCGCCTGACCGCTATCTTCAGTATCGCTGCCATAATAATTGCTGTCCTGGCCATTACACTGAACGATAAGTTTAAAACTAATTCTGTAGTTAGTCAGAATGCTACAGAAGCAACCAGCACAGACAACGCAACGATAGAAAAAAGTGCGCCCCAGGAAACCGGTGACCCTTCACTGATTCAGGAGAGTATCGCTGAACTCAGCATCAAGGCAGCGAGCACCGATATCTCCAAAACTGACTCAATCCTCAGCCACATCCTTACCAGTAGCGAACAGAGTCAGGAACTCGCCTTTAATGCGCTACTCCAGTTATGGAAGCCGGATTACCTCAATAAATCTGGCGCTACAATCTGTAACGATGCAGGTCATGGCCTGAGGTGCCTGTCAGATCGAGGCAATTTTAATAGCCTGCGCAAACTCAATCGACCTGCAGTGTTAACACTCCACAATGATAACGGCAGTGTTTCGCACATTGTGCTCAGCCATCTAACAGAAAACACCGCAACCCTCTATACCGGACAGGAAACCTTTGACATCGAGACACCACTACTCGAGAAATACTGGTATGGTGAATTTTCATTATTATGGCAACCACCGCCTTTTTATCAGCAACCCATTTTACCCAATAGTGAAGGTCCGGTTGTGCAGTGGCTGGGACAGCAGGTGGCACGCATCAGCAGCCACACCAACAGTCTAACTATTTACGATGTCTATATAGAAGAACTGATTACCCAGGTCAAAACCTTCCAGCAAAGTAGAGGACTGGTCCCCGATGGCATTGTAGGTCCATTGACACTGATTCACCTCAATACTGCAGCTGGTCTGGCCGTGCCGCTTTTGCACCAGAACAATGAGAGCGAATAGTCATGTCCTACATTCTTGATGCACTAAAAAAATCTGAGCAGGAAAGAGGCAACGGTTCAATTCCCAGTGTGCAGACCATTCACTCGTCCAGCCTGAATTATCACCAGGAGAAACGCCTGCTCTGGCCCTGGATTTTGATTATTGCCCTAATCGCAAATATGGCCATACTGTTTTACTTTCTTAAGCCTGTGAACAAGGAACACAATGTTAGTGCCGTTGAACCGCATGCACCCGCCAGTCCAGTTTCGACACCACCTGCTCAAGCACTCGAAAAAAATAATTTCACACCAGTACCGATTAACCCCATGCCTATTACTATCGAAGAGCGCAACGTGCACACCGCACCAGCCACTGCTGATAATTTCACAGCAACACCTGTAACAACCCCGGTTATTGAAACACCCGTGGTTGATATTGATGAGCTGCCTGCAAATATTCGCCAGCAGATTCCTGCCATGGTGTTTTCGGCGCACGTCTACTCCACTGCAGCAAGACAACGCAGCCTGGTGATCAATGATCGATTTATGGAGGAAGGTGATAGTGTCACACCCGAGCTTACACTGTTCGAAATAACACCCGGCGGGGCAATTTTCGATTATCGTGGTTATCGCTTTAAGACCAGCGTTATATCTGGTTGGGGTGCCCGCTAAAGTTAAAAATCACACGGTGCGATCAGGCTCATTGGCCGCCCTGTTGCTGGATGGAAAAAATCGAGCCTCTCTGCATGCAATAGCATTCTGTCTTCCTGCATTTCAAGCGCATCACCATACAAAGTATCGCCTACAATAATATGCCCCATGGCAATACAGTGGATGCGCAACTGGTGGGTTCGCCCAGTCACGGGTATTAGTGAGAGACGTGTTCGCCCTTCCTCAATATTAATAACATACCAGTGTGTAGTTGCCGTCTTGCCCTGCTTGTAATCAATCACCTGACAGGGTCGATTATCAGGGTCCCCACGCATCGGTATATCAATAGTACCCTGCGGCTCATTGATGATACCGCGTACCACAGCCTGGTACTGCTTGCTTACTTTTCGATCATGGAACTGTCGACTCAGCTCTTGCTGAGATGCAAGCCCCAATGCCAGCAGCATCACGCCAGAGGTATGACAGTCTAATCGATGCACAATTTTTGCTTCTGGATTAATCGCTAGCATACGCGTTGCCACCGAATCCTGATTGGCCTCACCAAGACCGGGCACCGACAACAGCCCGCCAGGCTTGTTAACCGCGATCAGATACTCGTCCTGATAAATAATTTCTAGTGACATAAGCAATATTTAAAAATCACGGGCATAAAAAAGCCAGGGTCACTCATACCCTGGCTGATAAATATCGGGCATAGGCCGCTACTTCATTTCAGCCATTACCTGTCTGGCGTCGGCTACCATGGGGTGGTTAGGATTTTCTTTGATGAATGCGCTCAGTGTATTTACGCTCGCCTGAGCCTGGCCCATGCCACCATAGCTGATACCCATAGCAAACTGTGCATTGGCTCTTAAATCGCTGTCTGCATGATCACTAATAAATGCCGAAAAGGCTTTTACTGCACCCTGAAGATCGCCATTTTCTGCCATCTCATAGGCACTGTTGAATTCGCTCAGCTCTTTAATGTAATCAGGATCATCGGTTTTATCACCCTTCCAGTAAGGATCGATCAGGCTGTCTGTGGTTTCAGCGCCACGCACCCCGGCCGTCACTGTTCGCTGAGTTTTTCTACTTTGCTGCGGACTTAAAGCACGCAGTTTGCCCCAGACACTATAGAGCAACCCTTTGAAGGCACTTCTCTGTTCTTTCTGCACAACAATATTCGACTCGTTTTTCGCCTGTTCTGCGGCGACTGAAACGGCTGGCACACATAGGGCTAGCAGCAACACCGTTATCATTTTTTTCATCACAACACCTCCGAACTTACGTTCTGATTAACCTCTATTAAAACTGCATAATATGATGCAAATTTAAATCTCATATATATTTTCTAAACAGGCTATATTTTACTACTACTGCTTCAACAACTGGATAAAACCTGCATAGCGCGTATTAACAGCACTATCTATTCGGTAGGCCTCTTTGTACTTACTATTGGCCATGTTTGAATCTCCCTGCTTGTAGTGCGCCATCGCCAGATTCATTTTAATCCCGGGATCACTGGAAGCAAGCTGTTCTGCATAGGCATAGCTTTCAATGGCGCGTTCATAATTTTTCTTATTGAAGAAGATATTACCGCGATTATTGTAGACTGCACTATTATCCGGATTCACTGACAGAATCACATCAAACTCTTTCTCCGCCTCAGCATACAGGCCATGGCGCGCATAAATGATGGCGACCTGCATACGTGCTTCAGTATTCGATGGATCCATTTTCACCATCGCAATATATGGTGCAACCAGGTTACCCAGGCTCTTCTTCAGCACCAGGTTTTTCTCACGTGCAATGATCGGTGCCACCTGTGACTTATCTGGTACGACCAGGGTATATCCGGCGGGTTTTAGTGTTACTGGTGCAAATTCACTCCATGCCGAACGCATTGGAATAACTTTCAGCTGCTGCTTGCCGGCGTATTCGTGATACTTGCGAGCACCCTCTGACCAGGCCTCAAGGAATGTTGTACCTATCATAGTAGCCTCGACCGGAATCCAGACCATACCATCACGCACTGCCAGCAAGTCATCATTGGCACTGATTTGATGACGTTCAGCCTGCGGCACATTGGTATTAAACATCATCAACAGGTGTCCGGGCACATCCAGTATCGCCGTTTCGACACCGAGATTTTCCAGGGCGGTACTCATCAGTACCGACAGGTCATCACAATCGCCGCTCTTGAATTTCAGTGTTTCACGGCTGAACTGAACGTAATCGACACTGGTTTCTGACAGGTTTGAATATGGACTATTCGGATCTACCACGTAACGAATGCCGTGCGCAGTAAACACATCAAACAGGGTCATGGCAGTCAGCAAAGAG
>JAOUPA010000249.1 GCA_029880105.1 Gammaproteobacteria bacterium | reverse complement strand
TGTTGATATGTGATCCCTCAAGACTGGTGTCACATGCTAGTAAAAGGGCAAAATTGAGTCTATCGATATTAAGTGATCATCACTATTCGAAAATTTGATCGAGTAATAGTATTTGTGATCCTGGTAAAATAATAATTATATAAAACAGCGGCTTATGGCTTCCTGACTGCCTTGTATACGGCCCAGGCATGGCGGAGGCGACACCGTATTTTTAATATGATTAATGTAATTAATGCTTGCATTTCTGTTACCACGGATTAAAATTCCCGCCTCTAAAATTATACCAAGAGTATTTATGGTTCTCGAACTGTAGCGTTGCTTTCAGACTGTCTCTAGTTTGCAGGTAACGCGTAGAAAAAAAATTTGCTTGTAACCTGTCTTATTTAAGAGGAGACACTGATGCATATAGTTACGCCTGTCGAGGTGGAATTGGAAGGTCCCACAGTGAAAGAGGGCCGTTGGAACGATCGAGCTGTTGACGTACCGGCGGCCCAGCAAAATCAATTAGATGAAGCCAAGGACCATTTTATTCAACGCGATGGTGTTGAATTTGCCGGCACTCATCTCCTGTTAGACCTCTGGGGTGCAAGCCATCTTGACGAACTCGATCGCATGGAACAGGCGATGCGCGATATCGTAAAAGAATGCGGCGCTACACTCCTCCACATCCACCTGCATCACTTTACCCCAAGTGGCGGTATTTCCGGTGTTGCGGTACTGGCAGAGTCTCATATCAGTGTCCACACCTGGCCAGAGCGTGACTACGCGGCATTTGACGTGTTCATGTGCGGTGACGCCAAACCTGAAAATGCAGTGCCTATCCTGAAGCGTGCCTTCTTCCCTCATCGTCTTGAGGTGACTGAAGAACTGCGTGGCAGGGTACAGAAATAATGAAGCGATACGCGGAAACTCTGTACGATGCCTATGGCCAGGAGTTCGCAGTAGACAAGGTGTTTTTCGAGAACAAGACCGAGCACCAGCACCTGGTCATTTTCGAAAACGCCAAGTTTGGTCGCGTCATGGCGCTCGACGGCGTTATCCAGACTACCGAGGCCGATGAGTTTATCTACCACGAGATGCTGACCCATGTCCCCTTGATGGCGCATGGCAAGGTTAAGCGCGTGCTCATTATCGGCGGCGGTGACGGTGGTATGCTGCGCGAAGTCTGCAAGCACAGTTCGGTCGAACACATCACCCAGGTCGAGATCGATGGTCAGGTGGTGGATATGTGCAAGCAGTATCTGCCCAAACACAGCGCCGGTGCCTACGACGATCCACGCGTCAATATCGTCATTGATGACGGTGCCAATTTCGTGCGCCAGTGCCAGGATCGTTTCGACGTCATTATCTCCGATAGCACCGATCCCATCGGACCGGGCGATGTCCTGTTTACCTCGGACTTCTACGAAAACTGCAAGCGCTGTCTGAATGATGGCGGCATCCTGGTGACCCAGAACGGTGTTGCCTTTATGCAGCTCGACGAGGTGACGACCACGGCAAAACGCCAGCAGCCTTACTTCGCAGACCAGTCATTTTACTGCGCCGCGGTACCGACCTATATCGGTGGTGTCATGACCTTTGCCTGGGCGAGCGACGATGCTGCGCTGCGTCAGCAAAAAGTTGAAACCATCGCGGAACGTTTTGCTGCAGCAAATATCAAATGCCGCTACTATAATCCAGCTATTCATGTGGCCAGTTTTGCGCTGCCGCAGTATATTCTGGATGCATTAAACCCTAACTCATAAGGTTGTAATATTATTGATGAATCACATTACCGTTGAATCAACAGACAAGGCCGAATACTACCAGCAAATGGTGCGTCAGCATGGATCGCCTCTATTGATTCTCGATTGTGATCAACTCGTCAATCAATACAATGCACTGACTGCGGCACTGCCGGGCGTCTCTCTGTACTATGCGATCAAGGCCCTGCCACACCCGGCGGCAATCCAGACGCTGGACGCACTGGGCGCCGGTTTTGATATCGCCACCACCGGTGAAATCGAGCTGCTCAGGGAACAGCATGCGCATGCACGCAATACCATCCACACGCACCCGATCAAGCGTGATCGTGATATTCGTGATGCCCTGCGTTTTGGCTGCACCACCTTTGTTGTCGACAATGTCTACGAGCTCGAAAAATTTGCTGATTTCCGCCACCGTGTGGGCCTGCTGGTGCGTGTCAGCTTCCCGAATCCAAATACGCCAATCGACCTGTCACGCAAGTTTGGTTGCCGTGAAGATGAAGTCTCTATCCTGATACAGAAGGCACAGTCACTTGGCCTGCACGTTAAAGGCCTGTCTTTCCACGCCGGTTCACAATCGCCAACGCCAATCAATCATGTCCATGCCATCGAGCGTTGCAACGAGATCATTAACCAGGTTTACCAGAACTCGGGCAAGCTGCTGTCGATACTCGATATCGGTGGTGGTTTCCCCGTGGAATACACCCAGCCGATCATGGCTATTGAAGACTTCTGTGCACCGATCAGGGAGGCACTAAAACAGTTGCCAGACCATATCCAGGTGCTGGCAGAGCCCGGCCGTTATATCTGCGCACCAGCAATGACCGCGGTTTCCAGGGTTATGGGTAAGGCCAAACGCGGTGATACCACCTGGTATTATCTCGACGATGGC